>DATEOJ010000112.1:0-12884 GCA_035274235.1 Pyrinomonadaceae bacterium | reverse complement strand
CCGATGAAGTTTTACTTCTCGAGCGGTGGTAAGGCGAACTCGTTGAAGGGCGACGGAGTTTTATCTGCAGCACCGCCCGCTTCCGACACGCCGGATAGTTTTACTTACGATCCGATGAACCCGGTTCCCTCTTATGGCGGCAATGTCTGCTGCACGGGCAATGCTGTGCAAGGCGGCTCGTTCGACCAGACGAAGATGGAACAGCGGGACGACATTTTGGTTTACACGTCGGAGCCGTTCAAGGAAGGTGTCGAGCTGTCGGGTCCGATCGATGTGACGTTGTACGTTTCATCTGATGCGAAGGACACCGACTTCACCGTCAAGCTGATCGTTGTCGATGAGAATGGCAAAGCATGGAACCTCGACGAGACGATCCAGCGGATGCGTTACCGCGACGGGTATGACAAGCCGTTGGTTTGGATGGAAAAAGACAAGGTCTATAAAGTCACCTTCCAACCGATGACGACTTCGAATTATTTCGCACCTGGCCAACGCCTGCGGATCGAGGTCTCGAGTTCGAACTTCCCACGGTTTGATCGGAACATGAATACCGGCGGTCGGAACTACGATGAGTCGAAGGGAGTCATTGCACGAAACTCGGTGCATCACTCGAAGCAGTACCCGGGTGAGGTGACTATCTCGGTGGTTAAGCAGAAATAAGTCTAGCCCGCGAAATACGCGAAAAGGCGCGAAAGAAAGAAGAAAGAAAACTTTTGCCCGCGAATAACGCTAATACCGCGAATGAAGTTTTATTCGCGTCGATCAGCGTAATTAGCGGGCAAAGGTTTTTCTTTTTTCGCGCCCTTTCGCACATTTCGCGGGCAGAACTTCTTTCTGCTCGCGAAATCCTTCGGTTGCATCACTCGAAGCACTACCCGGGTGAGGTGACCATCTCCGTGGTCAGGCGGAAATAGCGTAGCCCGCGCGGAAAACAATTGCCCGCCAAATACGCGAAAGGGCGCGAAAAAAAGAAGAAAGAACACTTTGCCCGCTAATCACGCTGATCGACGCGAATAAGAATTCATTCGCGCTATTGGCGTTATTCGCGGGCAAAAGTTTTTTTCTTCTTTCGCGTCCCTTCGCGTATTTCGCGGGCAATCCTTCTTTACGAAACCATTCGGTTGCGCTTGACACGTGCAACCGAATGGTTGCATACTGCTTCCCGAGCTTATGAAAAGAGACGTCTTTCAAGCCATAGCTGATCCGACGAGACGGGCGATCATTGCGTTGATCGCGATACAGGCGATGACTCCGAACGCCATCGCGGAGAATTTCCATACGACGCGACAGGCAGTTTCGAAGCATCTTCGGATACTCACGGAGTGCGAGCTTGTCACGCAGGAGCAGAAGGGGCGGGAGATCTACTACTCGCTGGAGGTCGATAAGATGAAAGAGATCGACGAATGGTTAGAGCAATATCGGCAGATCTGGCAGGCCCGGTTCGACCAGCTCGACGAGGTGCTCGAGGTAATGAAAAAGCAGGAGAAATAATAATGGAATTTATTGTTGATAAGGAAGCGAAGACGGTTTACATCACGAAGGAATTCAACGCGAAACGCGACTTGGTTTGGGACGCGTATACAAAACCCGAGATCCTTGACCAGTGGTGGGCGCCAAAGCCCTTCACATCGAGATCGAAAGCGATGGATTTCAAAGTGGATGGCCGGCGGTTCTATGCGATGGTCAGTCCGGAGGGTCAGGAGAAATGGGTCGTTCAGAAGTACACGTCCATCACCCCGAAGACAAACTTCAAGTTCTTTAATGCTTTCGCCGACGAGAATGAAAATCTTGAACTGCCCGGTTCCGATTGGAGTTTGGATTTCACCGAGCAAGACGGGAAGACAACAGTCCGGACGACCATCTACAACGAATCGCTCGAGCGTTTGGAGAGAATGATCGCGATGGGCTTCAAGGAAGGGACCGAGGCTCAGTTCAGCAACCTGGAAGAAGTGCTCGCCGCTTTCCAGCCGGCATAAGAACTTAACCGGAGAGTGATTTCTATGAGAGGTGAAACCTTCGCATTCACGATCCTGATACTCGTAGGAATATATTTTCTGGTGCTTGGTATGGCCTGCATCTTTGCACGGTCGATTGCGAAACATTTCCTGCTCGGTTTTGCAGGATCGGCTTTTAAACATTATCTGGAAATGACCCTGAGGATGATCGTCGGAATCGCAATGGTTATCCAGGCTCCGCATCTCCACTACGCAGCGGCGTTCACCGTGTTCGGATGGATGTTGATCGGCACGACGGCGGTTCTGCTAGTGATCCCATGGCAATGGCATCGCCGATTCGCCGAAAAGGTCCTTCCGAAGGTCGCAGGATCGTTACCGCTGGTGGGCGTCGTATCGATCGTAATGGGTTCCTTCCTGATGTTCTGTCTAATTCGATTCGCTTTTTCGAAAGAAGGGTTCTAATGAGAAAAATAATTGCATGTGAATTCATGACGCTCGATGGTGTCATACAGAACGAGGAGCATGACGGCGATGGCTTCAAGTGGGGTGGATGGTTTTTCCCGTATGCCGACGAGGTGACCGGTGGCGTGATTCAAGAGCGGCTTGCGAAGAATGTAGATCTGCTGCTCGGACGAAAGACCTTCGACGGATGGGAATCCTACTGGCCGACGCATTCGAACTTCTGGCCGAATGTCATGACGGCGACCAAGTATGTCGCGTCGAATACGCGCGACTCGAGTGACTGGCAACCAAACGTATTCTTGAGCGGCGACCTCGCGGAGAAAGTTCGCGAGCTAAAACAGACCGACGGTCCGGACGTCCACGTGTTTGGAAGCGCGGACATGCTTCAGACGCTTTTCAAAGCGGATCTCGTCGATGCGTTGGAGCTGATGATAATTCCCGTGACGCTGGGTCAGGGACAACGTCTGTTCCAGGACGGCACGATCCCTGCTGCATTTAAGGTGACGAGCAGCCAGGTCGCACCGAAAGGAATCATCGCGGTAAGTTACGAACGCGACGGCGATGTGAGGAGCGGGTCGCCGCAGATCAGCGAAGACTGATTTCTTTTTGTGCTTTTTTCCGTGTCTTCCGTGGTTCGCTTATTACGACGAACCACGGAAGACACGGAAAGAAAGCGGAAGGGACGTAGTATGACCAAAGCTGAAATGATGGCAAGGAACAAGGAAAACTACCTGAAGGCTAAAGGAGCGTTCAATCGTGGGCGGATTGATGAATGCGTACTTTTTTACGCGGAGGACCACGAAGTTAAGTCAAAACAAAGCGAGAAAGGACGCGACGGAATTCAAAAGTTTTTAGAAGGTCTGCACCAAACCTGGCCGGACATTCAGATCACAGTTGAACACTCTGTTGCGGAAGATGATTGGGTAATGGGAAGGAGCGTTGCAACCGCGACGCATTCGCAGGTTGTGTTGGGCGTCCAACCAACCAACAAGAAGATCACCGCGACGTTTTGGGATCTGCATCGTTTTGACGATGACGGGTTGATGATTGAAACGTGGAACCTGATGGACAGCTTAGCCATCATGCAACAAATTGGACTTCTGAAATGAGAGGAGGTTAGCGAAGTTAGCCGCAGATCACGCAGATAACGCGGATCAAGAAAGATTCACCAAAAGTTTAATCTGCGTCATCTGCGTAATCTGCGGCTAAATTTGCTGGAAGCTCCGTCGGCAAATGGAATTCGATCCTAGGAACAATATCATTCAACTCTGTGTTCAAGGTATGGGCATGGAGGAGAAGGGAGAACCTGAAGAAGCGAAGAGGTTTTTCCTTCAAGCGTG
This sequence comes from Pyrinomonadaceae bacterium, assembly GCA_035274235.1. Classification (GTDB taxonomy): domain Bacteria; phylum Acidobacteriota; class Blastocatellia; order Pyrinomonadales; family Pyrinomonadaceae; genus OLB17. Next base: position 9,127 of record DATEOJ010000112.1, on the reverse strand, counting down.
GAACGAATCGGCGAACGACTTTGAGAAATTCCTTGCTGCTCATTTCGTGGCTCGACATCAAGACGATGTTCGAGACAAATTGCAATGGCTCGAAACTGCTCTTAGGTTCGCATCGGAAATAAACGACAACAGTGTTACGAGCGCCTTCCCTTCCCTCTATCGGAACATCGCCGAATGCTACGAGGAGTTAGGCGACGATGACGCTGCGAAAAAGAATCGTGAGTCAGCTGAGTCGTTCGCGGTACCGACTGACGACGGTCTCTTCTACCACGGAACGAGAGCGGATCTGCAGATCGGCGATCTGCTGACAGCGGGCGGGAATTCAAATTACAAAAGCGATCTCGTGATGAACCACATCTACTTCACTGCGACCGCCAACGGAGCCGGACTCGCGGCCGCGTTAGCTAACGGTGACGGACGCGAACGCGTCTACATCGTCGAACCGACCGGCAGCTTTGAAAATGATCCGAACGTAACCGATAAAAAGTTTCCAGGTAACCCGACGCGCTCGTATCGCAGTGAAGCGTCTTTGAAGATCGTCGGCGAATTGGAAGAGTGGGCGAGACAGACGCCCGAGCAGATCAAAGCTTGGCGGGAGAAGTTGGCGAATAGTAAAGGGGAGATCATTAATTGACTAGCCCGCGAAAGAGAAAAGAGTTTGCCCGCGAATTACGCGAATACCGCTAATAGTATTCGCGTCGATTAGCGTTATTCGCGGGCAAAAGCTTTTTGAGACGAGCTATGGAAGTACAACAAGAAATTCAAAAGTATATTGCCAGCCAACCGGAATCGAAACGCGCGGACATGCAGGAGTTGCACCGGGTCGTTCTCGCAGTGAAGCCGAAATGTAGGTTGTGGTTCCTCGATGGTAAGAACAGCGACGGCAAGATCGTTTCGAATCCCAATATCGGTTACGGATCTCAGATCATGAAGTATGCCGACGGAACAACGAGAGAGTTTTATCAAATCGGTCTCAGCGCAAACTCGACCGGGATCTCGGTTTACATCATGGGTATCGAAGACAAGAAATATTTAGCAGAGACATTTGGAAACGAGATCGGCAAGGCGAGTGTGACCGGGTATTGCATCAAGTTCAAAGCGCTAAAGGATATCAACGTTGAAGTGCTGGAAGAGGCGATACGATTTGGGCTGGAGAAACAGAGTGGATAAGTATTTATGAATTCCTTCTTCGGCGCATCGAATCGGGCACACAATTTTAAGGACGAATATGAAGACAGCGACATTTTTCCTATCGATCCTCCTGCTCGTGTCAGGAGTATCCGCACAGCAAAAACCAACTATGGGATACGCACCAGTTAACGGACTCAAAATGTATTACGAGGTTCACGGCAGCGGCGAGCCGGTCGTGTTGCTCCACGGCGCCTTCATGGCGATCACGGACGAATGGACCGACTGGATCAAAGAACTTTCAAAAACGCGGAAAGTGATCGCCGTCGAAATGCAGGGTCACGGGCGGACGGCGGACATCGATCGCGACCTGACCTACGAAAATCTCTCCGACGATGTCGCCGCACTGCTCGACTATCTCAAGATCGAACGCGCGGATGTAGCCGGTTACAGTTTGGGTGGCGTGGTCGCGATGCAAACCGCGATCCGACATCCGGACAAGGTACGAAAGGTCGTCAGCATTTCAGCATGGATCCGTCGCGACGGTTGGGTTAAGGAAGCGAACGACTTCTGGCCGAACTTCACTTGGGAAATGATGAAGGGGTCGCCTGCGGAAGTCGGATACAAAAAACTAAGTCCAACGCCGGACGGTTTCCCGAAATTTTTCGAGCACATCAAAGCGGCGGCGATGCGACCATACGACGTGGTCGATAAATTCAAAGCCACCAAGGCACCGATGTTTTTTATCCATGGCGACGCCGATGGCGTGCGGCTCGATCACATCGCGGAAATGTACCGGCTAAAGGGAGGCGATATCCACGGCGACATGCATCCGCATCCGGAATCACGACTGGCAATTTTGCCGGACACGACTCACGTCACGCTGATGAACCGTACCGCAACTATCGTCCCGATGATCAACGACTTTCTTAACGCGAAGCCGCAACAAAAGTAGCGTTGATTCCATTCGTCCTTTTTCCGTGTGTTCCGTGGTTCTATTCTCGCAATTCATGTGATTGTTTGAACCACGGAACACACCGCAAGTGGGACCTTCCGAAAAAAACTCAAGACCAACTTCGACCGATAACAGTTCCGATTTTTATAGCCTGTCTCTTTTCACAGTTTCGATCCGCGCGAGTTCGACATATCCTAAGCGTGTGCCGCTAACGCCCCTCCGTAATTTCTTTGGGCTTTGCGGAGTTGTGCTTGTCACGGCTCTGTCGATATCTGCGCAGGATCGGCCGACGGTATCTCAGTCCTGGAACGAGGTCCAGCTGATCGCACCCCTTGTGCGTTCGGCAGATTCCGAAGGCAAATCGGTCGACAAGATTACCGCCGTCTTTTTTGGGATAGGCCGCTTCGGCCGCAAGACGGATGTCACCGATGCACGGTCGGGCTTTGAGTTGCACTTCCGCGCAAACAAGCACCTGACTTTTGTTACGGGCGCCTTGTATCGAGGTGACGAGGTTGTTGACAGTGTCCGGCAATACGAAACCCGTCTCGACTTCGGGGCGACATTCAACGGGACATGGAAAGGCGTCTCATTTCGCGACCGCAACTTTTACGAATATCGAGTCAGGAGCGGACGGAATGATATCAGCGTCTATCGCAACCGCTTCCAGATGAGCGTCCCCGTGAAGCACAAAGGCAAGGTGCTCTTCTCACCCTTCATCTCCGAAGAGATCTTCTACGACTTCAGCGCGAAGAGCTTCAACAACAACGAACTCTTCCTAGGCATAACCCGCCGCCTCGATTCGCGAACCGAGTTAGACATCGCCTACATCCGCAACGACACAAGCCCAGCAAACATAAATGGGCTAAGTCTCAATTTAAAAATCAGGCTGCGGTAAATTTTGTGTGCCCCCGCTTTCTCGTTGCAGCTTGTGCAAGATAACTACGTTGACAAGTCCGGAAGGGTGGCTCTGCCCCCGCTATAACATTCCCGAATTTCTACCTTGCCTCTAGCGTTGACCTAGAAGTAGAATCACATCTCAAATTGAGCTCGGAGCCACTCCCACATATGGCAAAGAAAGACACCAACAGAAACCTCGCTGGAGTTCTGCATTACGTCACCGGCAACGTAGATAAACGGCGTCGAATATTTCGACAAGATTACAACTGCATCACATTTCTCGAAGAGATTCAGGCTCTGCGGAAGAAAATCGAGTCGCGACTAATCTGCTTTGTCGTCATGCTCGACCATTTTCATCTGATCGTGAACCCTCGTGATGGTGACATTCAAGGTTGGATAGGTGAGCTAAAGAGCGTATCGGCTAAACGACTCGTTGAAATCAATCCGGTTGGATTATTTAAGAAGAACGAAGGGGAGAATCAAGTTTGGCAGGAAAGCTTCAGAACGATGCGCCTGTGGAGTGGGTGGATGATTTGGCAGAAGATCAACTACATTCACAACAACCCGCTAAAAGCGGGATTGGTCGATTCGGCAAGCGACTATCGGTGGTCAAGCTTTCGATCTTTCTACCACTGGGAACACGAAGAGCTTCTTGCTGTTGATGATGATTGGTTCTTTCCAGAAGATGGTGATCGATTGAAGGAGCTGCAGCGGCGCGGTGAACTTTATTGATCTGGGGTTGCAACGAAACCTGGGGATCTGAGAGCGGGGGCAGAGCCACCCTTCCGGACTTGTCAATGTGGTTATCCTAACTAGCTGCAACGAGGGCGCGGGGGCAAGGCCGCCCTTCCGGACTTTGCCAATGTGGTTATCTTGAACAAGCTGCAACGAGAAATAGCTGGTGCAACGAGAGAGGGGGGCAGAGCCGCCCTTCCGGACTTGCCAATGTGGCTGGCTCGACCCCGCTCACTCCGGACGTCTTTACTGCTCCTCTTCTCCCGCCCTCGGACTGGAAGACGGACGCGGTGGTTCGGTGCGACCCACTCCCAGGTTGTCGTAGTTGAGGATCGCATTGAACAGTAGCGAGAAACTTCCGTGCGTCTCGTGGCGCCACATTGGGTTGTTCGCAAACATCACAACGTGTCCGCGGCCGACGGGGACATCGACGATCGCCGCCTTCCCTGCCAGTTCCGAACCGCCCGTAAGCATTCCGCTGACGAACAACTCCTTTTCAGGCGCGAAACGCAACACCACGCGCGGACGCATCTCGAGTGGCGGGATGAGCGCCGGATCAGGTGTCGGGGTGGGGAGGACCGGATCGGCGCCGCGGCCTTGGACTACATCCGGATCCTCAGCGCTTCCGCGACCGGTCGGACGTTCGCCTGCTCCCGGTGCTCCACCACCAAAACCTCCACCGCCGCCGGCACCGATCGCCGCGACATTGAGGATCGGCGTCTGATTGAAGTAGACGGCCAGCTTCTCATCGTAGCCATACGAGATCGGACTCTTGCGATCCGCAAAGACGGTGCTAAGCACCGAACCTCGTGCTTGAAACGTTCGAGCGGTATCGATCGACACACCCGTCGTAATTCCGAAATCGATCGGCAACGACGCATTGTCCGCGACGGTTATAAACAAACCACCACTCTTAATGAACGCCTGAATATTCGCGACGCCCTGGATACCGAGCCCGCCGCGGATGTCGTCGGTCTGATCGGGCGAGCGACCGAAGTTCGGTGTGAGGTCGGATTGCTTCCAGGGGATCGGTCCCTCCTTCTCGCTCATCGTCGGAACACCGCGGACGATATTCTGCGCACTCGTGCGAATCGGTCCGAAGATGATCACGTCGTATTTGTTACGTAGATCCGGTGTGCGGCTGATCTCCTGATCGGAAACGTAATCGTACGGAATACCGAGTCGATCAAACTCGATGCGATACCAACCTTCGTCCTGCGTGTTGATCCATGTGTGAACCAGCGCGACCCGCGGTGTTCCGATCGCGTGTGTCGCGACATCCGGAACCTTATCGACCGCGGTGATAGTCAGACCGAGATCGATCGCTTCTTTCTTTACGCGGTCGGCAACGCCACCTTCGGCCTTGATGATGTATGAACCAGCGTTGAAATTCTTCTCGCCGATCTTGAAGCTCGCTTCGGCCGAGGAGAACTTGACGTCCTTCAGTCGGTAGCGAAGTTGTGCGATCGCACTCTCGCCCGTGTGATTGACGACGATGGCAGCAGTGCCCGTGCCTTCCGCCTTGCCCTGCGGTTTGACCGGACCGGTCATCATCGTCATCTTAGCGTCGAGAACCTTCACGTCCTTCACCCGCACGGTCTTCACATTGTGCAGCGGACCGAGTGTCCAACCGGTGTCGTCGTACGGACGCGGATCGTTGACGTTGTAATACTGCGTGTCGAGTAGCATGTCGGCCATACGCGAATACGGCTGGTCCATCCGCACGACATAACTGCCGGCTCCAAACTTTCCTTCCTTAGTTTCTATATCCGCATTCAACCGCTGAACTTCGACGCCCTGCATCTTCAAAAGATTGAGCAAGTCAGCCTGTCCCGCGGGACGCGTGTCGCTCGCCGGCAGAACATAAGCGGCCGGGCCTTCCGTTCGCCCCTTCGCGACCGAGCGTTTGCTCTTCAGATAGAAATTGTTCAGATACTTTTCTTTGTTGTTCGCGACATAGTTCATCGCAAGCAGCAAGGCGCTCTGCTGCAGGTTGATGTTGTTTCGGATCGACCAGTTCACACGCGGCAGCGGTGGGTTCGGACGGAACCAATCGCGGGTGGACTGCGCTCCGACGCTCCGAACGATCGTATCCGCACCGCCGTTTCCAAACGTCTCGTAGAAACGACCGATCGAGTTGTGACCGTTGGCGACATAGAACATATAGTTCGGTGCCCAACCGTCGTAGAAACCGTGCGTCCACACACCGGGCACACCACGCTTCGTCATCTCCTCGACTTCATAATGCGCGAGGTCCTGCCATTCGCTCACCACGATCGGGTCGAGCCATGCGTTGTAAGGACCTGTGCCGGTCGAGACATAAAGAAACGGAACCGATTCGTGCAAGTCGTGAAGGACCGTCGGATGGAAATCGAGAAAGTGCGACATCTGATTCCGCGAAAGGGCAAGGGCCATTCCCATCGAGTCGCGATTATTATCGTGCGCGACGTACTTGCCCCAATAGATCAGACCGGGCGAGCGTTTGCCTTCGTTCGCTTTTCGATAGTTGTAGAGATCAACCATCGTATCGCGGCCGTCGACCTCGAGTGTCGGAGTGATCATGATGATCGCGTTCTTTCGGATCTGCTGTATGAACGGCGTCTCTTCGACCGCGAGTCGATACGCGAGTTCCATCAACATCTCGGGCGAACCAGTCTCGGTCGAATGGATCGACCCCGACGCCCAGTAGACCGCCTTACCTTCAGCGATCAATTGCTTCGCGACATCGTCGTTGATAGTCCGCGGATCGCCGAGCTTCGCCGTGATCTCTTTGTAGCGGGCGAGCTTCGTCAGGTTCTCTTCGTCTGAAACGACGATCAGCATCTGCTCGCGGCCCTGTTCGCTTTTCTCGGGAGAGACGAACGTGCGAACGCGCGGCGACGTCTTTTCAAGTTCGCGATAGTAACGATGTTGATCGGCGGTGTACGTGAGTTTGCCCGGTGTGCCGATCGGATAACCGAGGATCTTCGCCGGGCTTGGGACCTTTGCCGATGAAGGCAGATGGTCGACGATCTCGGTGAGGAACATTTTGTCCGTGGTGTTTTTGACGATCGAGTCGGTGTACTCGCGATCGACAGGCTGTGCCGATTTAGCCGGTGGGTTGTCGCCCTTCGTGTTTTTGATTTGGGCGTGAGCTGCGACAGAAAAGGCGAGCAGCGTGATTGCCAGAACGATGCGGTTCATGCGAAGTCTCCTGATTTTTGCAAAGGGAATGATAAAAGCGATGGAGGAATTTAACCATTAACCGCACGGCGGAGCAACGTCGGCTCTTGGAAGAGCGGTCGCCCGCTCTTCCAAGTGGCAACAAGTTCAAGCCAACAACATTTGCAAGTCCGGAAGGGCGGCCTTGCCCCCGCTGTCGCATTTCAGAACTTAAACTTGCCATCGACTTCGTATAGCAATAGAATCACACCCCAAAACTAAGGAGCCACTCCCACATATGGCGAAGAAACACACCAACCGGAACTTGGCAGGAGTTCTGCATTATGTCACCGGCAACGTAGACAAACGTCGTCAAATATTCCGACAGGATTCCAACTGCGTCACATTTCTCGAAGAGATTCAGGCTCTGCGAAAGAAGATCGAGTCTCGGCTCATCTGCTTCGTAGTCATGCTTGAGCACTTTCATTTAATCGTTAATCCCAGAAACGGAAACATCCAGAATTGGATTGGCGAACTTAAGGCAGCTTCCGCAAAACACCTGATTGACATCAATCCACCGGGCTTATTTAAGAAGAATGAAGAGGAGAATCAGGTTTGGCAGGAAAGTTTTAGAACGACGCGTCTATGGAGCGGGTGGATGATTTGGCAGAAGATCAACTACATTCACAACAATCCACTCAAAGCCGGATTAGTGGATTCGGCATGCGACTATCGGTGGTCTAGCTTTCGATCCTTCTACCAATGGGAGCAAGATGAACTCCTTGCCGTGGATGACGATTGGTTCTACCCCGAGGACGGTGAACGGCTGAAAGAACTCCAGCGGCGAGGCGAGCTTTACTAGGGGGCTGGACGAGAAGAAGCGGGGGCAAGGCCGCCCTTCCGGACTTGCGAATGTGGCCAGCGCCGTTAGGTCCGCCCGATCAGCTCGTTGTTTGGGTCGGCGTCGATCTCTTCAAAAGCGCGACTGTTCGTATCTTTCCCGCTGCGTTCCGAGAAGATCGTCGGCGAGCATACGAACAATGTCGGGGAGATCGTTGATCGTCGCGTCGCGAAAAAGCGGTATTGCCATGCCGCCACTTTATGCGAAATCCGACAGGTTCCGAACTACACCGGCGGAGCACTTACGTTGACCCAGATCTCAAACGTGCGAAGCCGTGCACTCATCCGTCCCATTCCGTTTATCGTCGCAATCGAAACGCCGAGTGCCCTGATCTTGTCCTGGATCGACGTTGTGGCACCTGGCGGAAGCATCGCCGTACTTGAATAGACGCGATGGTCTTTAACCTTAGGATTGCGCGACCAAGGCGGGTGCTCGAGCCACGGGCGGAGGATCTCGAGAGCGCCCATTCCAGGTGTATGGCCGTTCGTCCGCGCGTTCCATCCGCAGAATGAGTGTTCGAGTGTGAACACCGGCGGACCGACTTCGATGTAATAGTCGTTTGAACCAGGTGCACGCGCTTGGTGGCGCTGATAGGAGAGATAATCGAGCGGTGCATCGGATGTAGCTCCCTGATCTTTCTGAAGCGAACCGGGAGTATTCAGTCTTATACCCGGAGTTCGAAACTGACACGTGACGTTAAGCGAAGTGGTGGATGCCAACTGCGTCGTCGGACTCACCCACAAGGTAACTGCCCAGGGCTCGGGCGGGATCGGTTCGACACCTCGCGGAAAGCGAGCGGGGACGGCGTTTGGTAAGTCGAAACCGACACGCAGCAAGAGCCGCGCATCGAGCGACAGTCCGCCGCGAGGTGCGACGTACACGTCTGTGCTCAGCGGATCAGCCGGACCGGTCGGGCGTCGGACCAGACTCAACTTAAGTCCCTCAGGATCGGCGGCCGCCGTTGCCGGATCGGTCACCTTCATTCGCGGCCAACCGATGGGATTCCAGTCAGGCTGCAAATTTCCGTTCGCGAAGTTAACACGATAAACATTTTCAAATGGCATTTTCTTTCTCCTCTATAGAAGTCCTTCAGAAAATACCGCGACATTTTTTGGGATCAGGGGTCAAAATTCTTATGGAGAATCCGTGCGGCAACGAATCATCGCATGGGCGTCGCGTAGCCAGGATCGCAGTAGCGTCGCCTAGCGAGGCATCGCAGTAGCGTCGCGTAGCGAGCGTCGGTTAAGCTCGCGTAGCGAGCGAAAGCACGTAGCCCCCAGCGTGAGCTGGGGGAGCGCGACGGAGCCCGCGTAGCGGTCGAAAGATCACTGCGTAAAAATCTGCCGGTCGCTACGCGAGCTCGGCGTTTT
>DATEOJ010000111.1:0-6808 GCA_035274235.1 Pyrinomonadaceae bacterium | reverse complement strand
CGCCGCGATCGCTGTCATACCCATGGGACTCAGTCCCGCTTGGTATCCAATCGCTCTCGCCCTGGTGTCCGTTCCGTGCGCGTGGCTCGCCGGGTTACTAGCGGAACGTGGAACGAGCAATATTTCATAAACGACAAGGGGAATCTTAGGTAATTTCTTGGAGGTAATTATGGCAATACAAATGAATCCCTATCTTAATTTCAACGGCAACAGCGAAGAGGCCTTCACCTTTTACAAATCCGTCTTCGGCGGCGACTTCGCCGTTGTCATGCGATTTGGCGACAACCCGCAGTGTGACCAGCTAACCGAGGATGACAAGGACCGCATTATGCACATCGCACTCCCGATAGAGGGCGGCGGAATGCTAATGGCAACGGACGCACTCGAGTCGATGGGTCAGAAACTGAATGTCGGAAACAACTTTTACATCTCGCTTTCTCCTTCGACTCGCGAAGACGCCGACCGCATCTTCAACGGTCTCTCCGATGGAGGAAAAGTCGAGATGCCGATGGCCGACATGTTCTGGGGATACTTCGGCAGCTTCACGGACAAATTCGGTGTGCAGTGGATGTTAAATGTCGGTAACGGCGAGCCGGCCTGATTGCGAATCGGCTGTGTTGGCTCTACGATATTGAGCACGGCAACGAACTAAAAGTAAAAAACAAAAAGTAGATGGTAGTTAAATTTACTTTTGCGTTTTTACTTTTTACTTTGCTCAGCCGTCTCGGATCATGACAACAACGGCCAACTCAACCGCGCAGGCATCGGATCGCGAACTCGTTATCACCCGTATGTTCAATGCTCCTCGTGAGCTGGTCTTCGAGGCGTGGACCCGGGCCGAACATCTTGTTCACTGGTGGGGACCAAAAGACTTCACGCTTCCCTTTTGCGAGATCGACTTTCGCGACGGCGGCTCGTATCGGTTCTGCATGCGGTCGCCCGAAGGTGATGATCATTGGGTCTGGGGCGAGTATGAGGAGATCGTCGAACCAGAGCGGATCGTGATGACGTGGAAGCGGGGGAGCGAGGCGGGTGAGCTTTGGAGCACCACGATCGTCACACTTTCGTTTGAGTCTGAGGGCGACCGAACCGGGTTCAAGCTCTATCAGACTTTGTTTGAGACGGTCGAATATCGAGACGAACACGGATTCGGTTGGGGCCAGTGCCTCGATCGATTGGGCGAATACGCCGAGAAACTTACAAATCAAACGGAGAGCACAGCATGAAGATAGCAATGGTCATCGTTCGGACGCTCATGGGACTTCTGTTCATATTCGCGTCTGTCACTTTCCTTCTTAGCCTGATCACACCGCCTCCCATGGAAGGTCCGATCAAGACGTTTAATGAAGGGCTCGCTGCGTCTGGTTACTTTTTCACGCTTCTAAAGATCACCGAGTTAGTGTGCGGCTTGATGCTCGTCAGCGGATTCTTCGTTCCTCTCGCACAGATAATTTTGTCGCCGATCATCATCAACATTTTGATGGTTCACCTTTTTCTTGACCGAACCGGATTGCCGGTCGCGATATTTCTCGTGCTAGCAAACATTTTTGTCGCTTACTACTATCGCGACGCGTTCAAGCCTTTGTTGACTCCAAGTTACCAGGCGAGTCGGTGAAGGCAATCTTCGGTTCGACACCGGGCCGTCTATTAAACCCGGCCAGAAGCCTTGGAAACGCGATACGCAGTTAGACCTGATCTAGACGATTAAATGGCCGACTCAACCGCAACAGCCGTCGCCGAGCTCGACGACCTTCCGCCGCCGCCGGCAAAACCGTCCCGATTCGATCGGTCGATCGTCGAAGGTTCGCTGCCGCGCGCCGTGTGGAAGATCGCCTGGCCGACGATGTTGACGAATGCGTTCGGCGGTCTTCAATCGATCGTCGATCATATCCTCGTCGGTCATCTAGTTGGGCCGACCGGCAATGCAGCGATCGGTGTGAGCATCCAGCTTTGGATAGTAGTAATTGTTTTCATCTCCTCGATCTTTATCGGGATGAGCGTTCTGGTCGCGAGATTTGCCGGAGCCGGACAGGAAGAGAAAGTCAATCGAACGGTCTATCAGGCATTCCTGACCGCGCTTTTCATGTCGTTCGGCATTCTCGCTCCGGTCGGTTATTTCGCCGCTCCCTATCTTCTCGACCTCGTAAATGCCGCTCCCGAGGTAAAGACCGAAGCACTTCCCTTTCTCCGGATCATGTATGTCTTCAGCGGCGGCATGCTGATCTTCTTCATGCTCGGCGGTGCTCTGCGTTCCGCTGGTGATGCACGTACGCCGATGGTTCTCGGCATCGTCATGACAGTGCTTAACCTCGGTTTCAACATCGTGTTGATCCGTGGACTCGGACCGATCCCTGCATTTGGTACGGTCGGCTCTGCGATCGGCACCGCTATCGCGACCGGCCTGATCGCGATCTACTCGCTCTGGCGACTTATTCGAGGCGGATGGGTCGTGTCATTTCCGCGAGGCGGTAGCTACGCACCCGATTGGGGCGTGATCAAGAAGTTGTTCAAGTTCGGTTTGCCTGCCGGTGTGCAAGGGATCGCGATGAACGTCGGCGGTGTGTTCATGCTCGCGTTTATCGGCTCGCTCGTACAAAGCAAAGCGGCCCAGGCGTCATTCGCACTCGGGTATAGCCAACTTTTCTCACTTATTACGTGGACTTCGATGGGTCTGATGGGAGCAGCCGCATCGGTCGCGGGACAAAATCTCGGAGCCGGACATCCCGACCGTGCAGACAAGTCGGTCCATATCGCCGCACGTTTCGGAATCATAGGCTCGGCGTTCATCGGTCTGATCTTTTTCTTCTTTCCGGAACAGCTTCTCGGACTGTTCGGCATGTACCGAGATCATGAGCCTGCAGTCGTCGAGATCGGTACGCAGTTGCTCCGTGTGTTGAGTATCTCGGGACTGTTTATCTCGGTCGCACTGACATACACCGGCGGTCTGCAAGGAACGGGCGATACAAAGAGCCCGCTGTACATTTCGATCATCTCGCAGGTCCTGGTTCCGCTTGGGATATGTGTTGTTATTCAGCAAACCGGTACGCTCGAACCGCTGCATATCTGGCTCGCGATACTCGCCGGTCATATTACGCGCTGCGTCTTGAGTGTAATTCGCTTTAGTCAGGGAAAATGGCGCGGGATCCATGTCGATATCGAACAGACCGAAGGCTGACATTCTTTCCGGAATGATGATTGCGCGCCTCATGCACTTTGAGTCGCAAAATCAGGTAGTTAGCAAATCGCAGCCACACGCCCGCTTTGTTTCTGTCTTGATTCGCGACAACCACTGTCAGCAATACGAACAATGGAGTAAATAAATGGCACAAGCAGTATCACCTAAACAACAGGAATCAATCTTTACCGGTGCATTCAGCAGCTATTCGGTAGACAACCTCAAAGAAGCAAAAGAGTTCTACGCGAAAACCCTGGGAATCGACGTGACCGAGAACGACGAGGGGCTTGAGCTAAATATCGACGCAAGTGGTTCGGTCTTTATTTATCCGAAGGAAGACCACGAACCTGCCACATTCACCGTCCTAAACTTCGCCGTCGACGACATCGACGAAGCTGTCGACGAATTAACAAGCCGCGGGATAACTTTCGAATCGTACGATGGCGAACTCGAAACCGACGAGAAAGGAATTTTCCGCGGAGCAGACCGCGAGGTCGGACCAAATATCGCCTGGTTTAAGGACCCCGCGGGCAATTATCTTTCCGTCATCGAGAATTGATGAGCGTTCAGTTGAATCACACCATCGCCTGGTGTCGCGATAAGGTCAAGTCTGCCGGTTTTCTGGCTAACATTCTCGGCCTTCCCGAACCCAGGCGATTTTTCCATTTCCTTGTCGTCGATCTTTCAAACGATGTGTCGATCGATTATTTTGAGACGACTGAGCACGTCGCGTTGCAGCACTTCGCATTTCTCGTGACGGAAGATGAGTTCGACGCTTCGTTCGCACGCATCGAAGAGATGGGACTCGAATACTGGGCCGACCCGGCTCGTTCGAAACCAAACGAGATAAATCGTCACGATGGTGGTCGGGGAGTTTACTTCAAAGACCCCGACGGTCATTTGCTCGAACTCATAACGCGACCCTACGGAAACGGGTCTTAAGAACTATGTGCAGAAATATCAGAACACTTCACAACTTTGAACCGCCGGCGACCGAAGAGGAGATCCGCGCGTCGTCATTGCAGTTCGTGCGAAAGTTGAGCGGCTTTTCGAAACCGTCGAAGGCGAACGAGGATGTTTTCAATCGCGCAGTCGAAGAAGTGAATCGGGCAGCGACCGAGTTAATCCATTCACTTATCTCGAACGCACCGCCGAAGAATCGTGAGGTTGAGGCCGAAAAAGCAAAGGCACGCGCGGCTGAACGCTATGGGTAACGAGGTCTTGCCGGCAGCGATAGCAGGTCCGGAAGGGCAGCTCCGCTCCCGCTCTCAACTTCTCAGATCAAATTGGATTTGGGAATGTGATAAGCGGGAGCGGAGCTGCCCTGCCGGACCTGCAAATGTAATTACGATTCGGCGTCCGCCTCAACGCCTTCCTCGTTCGCCTCTTCTTCCGGATCATATTCCTCGTACCCGTGCGAGTCGTCGTAGTAGTAATCGTGCTCCTTTTGATCCTCTTCCCACGTCCCCTCTCTCTTGTCTTTCGGGTTTTCCGGCATAAGTAATTTATAATCTACGCGAACCTTCTCTCCAACAAATTTATGACAGCAAGAAATTACCTGGCTAGCATTGCTCTCGCCGCCATCGTCCTTACCGGGATCGTGAATGCACAGACCACGGCCAGTGCCCCGGAGGCCGACCTCGAGTACCAGATCTCAGGAATTCTATACACGCAGAAGTCGGCGGAGTACAGAGCACTGGCCTATCAGGCGTTCAATCTTGCACGTGTACAGCTTGACGCCGACTTCGACAAGAAGACCCTCAAGAAGCTGCCGAAAGAGCAACGGAAGTTGCCGCGGGCGATCGTCGTCGATATCGACGAGACCGTCCTCGACAACTCAATGGCAAACGCGGCGGGTGCGAAGACCAACACACCGTTCAATACAAAGGACTGGTACGCATATGGTGAGTTGCGAAAATCCAAAGCCGTCCCCGGTGCCGTCGATTTTTTGAACTACGCCGTCTCGAAAGGCGTGACGATCTTTTACATTTCAAATCGCGATGAAGTGCAGAAGCAGGCGACGATCGACAATCTGAAGTCGGTTGGCCTTAAAGACGTAGTTGGCGACAACGTGATGTTGCGACAAAACGGTCAGTCGCCAAAAGGCCCGCGTCGCGATGTCGTCACGGCGAAGCATCGCATCATCCTCCTTGTTGGCGACAACCTCGATGACTTCTCCGAGATCTTCGAACGGAAATCGATCGCGGAGCGCTACACCGGTGTCGAGCAGAACCGCGAGCAGTGGGGCAAACGGTTTATCGTGCTTCCGAACGCGATGTACGGCACCTGGGAAAACGCGATCTACGAATACCAACGTCTGACGGAGGCGCAGAAAGCCGAGAAGCGTGCTGCTGCCTTGGAATTGCCGTAAAATGTTGGCGTGAAAAGGACACCCGAGGAAAAACTTTTGAATCCGCGCCCGGGCAGCAAGATCGCCGCCGCCCGCGACTTCGGGATCGATCTCACGCTGCTCGTCGCAAATCTTCGTTTGACTCCCGACGAACGAGTTAGGAATTTGCAGTCCGTCATGCGTGATCTCTCGAAAATCAAGGAAGCGGGCCGAATCAGTAAGTTGCGATTGAATGATAGAGCTTGAACCGATTCTTAAAACATTGACCGAGAATCAGGTTGATTTTGTGATAATCGGTGGCGTCGCAATTACAGCCCATGGATCCGCGTACGTGACCCAAGACCTGGATATAGCTTTTCTTCGAACGCGCGAAAACACAGCTCGGATCTCTAAAGCCCTCCTGCCTTTCCACCCTCGGCCACGAGAATTTCCCGTTGACCTTCCGTTTGTGTTCGACGACAGCACCCTACTGAACGGTACCAGTTTTACATTCTCGACCGACGTCGGTGATCTCGATCTACTCGGCGAGGTCGCCGGTGTCGGCACGTTCGCAGATGTTCTCGCGTCATCGGTTCCAATGAAACTTCTTGATAAAGAGGTTCAAGTACTCAGCATCGATGGTTTGATAGCGGCCAAACGAGCCGCTGGACGCACAAAGGATCTCCTCGTCCTTCCGGAGCTGGAAGCTCTCCGAGAGGCACTTGGCGAAAACGAAGAATAAGTTTTCATGACAAACAACAGAGTATTTCTCCTTTTCATTCTCCTTGTACTTTGCGTTACGCTGCACGCCCAGACCCTAACCGTCCGCGACATCATGGCGGAGCCGTCGCTTGCAGGAATGCGGGTCGAGGGCGAGAAGCTCTCGCCCGATGGGACCAAGGCGATCTTTCTCTGGAATGCTGAGGGCAAGATGCCGCGCGATCTTTATCTTGTTTCGACATCGGGTGGTTCGCCTACAAAACTTCTCAGCCCGTCTGACCTTCCGCCTCCGAGTCGTCCGCCGGAGAAAGAGAACAAACTCGACTACGGCGTCACGGTCAGAGACGAATTTGTGAAGTCGCGTGAGAACGCACTTGGAAACTTCGAATGGTCACCGGATTCGAAACGACTGGTCTTCTCGTATGCGGGGGATCTGTACACCATAGCGACTGATCGAGACCTCTTTCTCGAGAAATGGCCCGCCTTCGAAAGCTCGATCACACGAAGGGCGGATCTCGTCCCAAACATTGTCCAAATAATAAAGACTGCAGGAGTACAAGAAACGAAGCTCTTCGCCGAGATTG
>DATEOJ010000110.1:0-32885 GCA_035274235.1 Pyrinomonadaceae bacterium | reverse complement strand
CTCCGGCGGAACCTAACGAGCCGATCTTTGCACCGTTCCCGGCCGATGCTTTGCCGATCTTTCCGCTTGCCCCGGCATTACCGGACTTGGCAGTCGTACCCGGATCCTCCGACGACACACCGCCGCCACTGACCGTGAGCTTGTACTCGGCAAGGTTTGCGTCGAGCGTCAGCTTGATCCTGACGGATTGTTGTTTGGCGAGCTCGAAGCTCTTGACGACGTTCGCCGGGCCGGTCGTAGTCGAAGCGTTCATGTTGTGCATCGCGATCAGATCCGACGGATCATTTCCGATCTCGATGCGTGCGAAGGTCGAGTAGTCCTTTGGCTTGATCTCGAGTCCGACGCTCACACTGCCGGGCCCGCCAGTGAAACGGAAGTAATAGTTCGTCTCCGAGCTAGGTCCCTTGCCGATATAGTCGCCTGAGATCGGTGTTGGAGCCGAGGCGTTGGTCGATTGAGCGATGGCCGGCTCTCCGGCAATGCATAATGCTATCGCCGGAATCAAAAGTTGTATTGCAGTTCTCAGTTTCATGTTTGTTTCCTCCGGCTACTTAACCAAAACACACCGAACTCTCGTGACACCAAAGTTGTATTTCATCTGCTCGCCACCCTTTAGTGCCATCGGGAACGAGGTTGAAGTCTCGAACTTCTTTTCATCACACCCCTTTGGAAACTGTGCGCTCAAAGTCGCGACAAACTGCTCGCCGGCCCGAACATTCGTAATGCGGTACGAACAACGTCGAGCGCCGAAATCCCCAATTGCCGTAACCGTCCGCTTCCAGCCGCCATTTAGTTTGGAAACGGATACCGTCATGTTGGAGCAGCCGAAGTTCCCGAGGTTATTCCCGCTTACTTCCTCGATCGAAATAGCACCATAAACCACGCCGGGCAATGCGGTCGGAGTTCGTCCGCCCGCTTGCTGCGCCATAGCGATGCCGGAAGCCAGCATCATAAGAACGATCACACGTAGCACTTTCATTTCAGTTTGTTCTCCTTGTTAATTTTCCTTTCGTATTTTTATCGAAGTGCGTCTGCACATTTCTTACCTTGTTGTCGGTCCGGAAAGCTGCACACGCATCGAATGCTTTCTGTGCGACGGATGTACTCGCCGGCCGAACCTAGCGTGCTTGAGCTTCATCTACGCCTCCTACTTGTTACCTGGATTTGATCTCTTCCAACTCACCATCACGGTTCCCGAGAAGCTGTTGTTCTCGTCGGTCTCCTGGGTCGAGTTGTCCGGATCGATCGCTACGACGATCTGATTCTTGCCGAGCTTCAGCTTGATCGGGAGAATCACTTCCTTTGAAGTTTCGGTCGCTGCGAAAGTGATTGCTTTTGTAAACGTCTCGCCATTTGCTTGAACGCGAATCGATGTCGACACCGGACCGGTTCCCGACCGCGTCGCGATGACGCCCGTGTTGAACTCACAAATATTGTTGTCGCATGTAGTCCGAAGTTCGGCCGAGAGATGCAGCGTCGCACCCGCGGCGACATAGACGTCATTCTTCAAATCGATTGATGTTGTTTTTGTCGCGGTGAAGTAGAGAGCCTTCCGCGTGTTTAAGTTCGTTTGCGCGTTTGTCGCGACGACTGCAAAGGTCGCAGTGGCAACTACAACTAAAAATCTGAACACTTTCCCGGTCATATTGTTTCCTCCGTTGTTTTTGAACATAACTACCTCGTCGCACCGGTCGCCGGTGAAACCAGATTTGATCGATACGCTGCGCCCGTGTAGCGGTCGTGTATGACGACGTAAACAAAATCGGGCATCGGCTTTCCTCTTTGAATCGCAAACGTAAAACTTCTTAGCGATTCCGGACGAGACGCAAGAATGCACCCGACCAGGGGATCTCCACGATGGCTGTAAATCGAGATCACGATGCGCGAGGTCGCACCGGAGCATGGGTTCGGGGGGAGCTTGAGCTCGGCCGACGGAGCGAACATCTCGGCCGGATACTTTTCCCAGTTTGTGATGGTTAGAGCGATCCGTTGCTGGCGACGCCCTTGGATCTCGGTAGCTCCACTGTTAAGAATCAGCTTTGGGACGGGAGCGGGCAGCTGTCTGATGGACTGCTGAGCCACGACTTGCCCGCAAAGCAGTACACAAACAATTGCGACTAACGTGATCGCCCAACTTGGTCTCGTCTTTGTGCGTGTGCTGTCTTGTTCGTTCATAAGTCTCATCAAGGCTTGTTCGCTGTCGCTTGTGCCTTGACGGCAAATTACTCGACCGATCCGAATCAAGTCCTTTATTCCGCATCGATTTTTTCTTTATTTTTCCTGAGCGTTTTGTTAACTTGTTGTGCTCCAACATATTCGGCACACCTCGCGAATGAGCAACGACGTCCAGGATTTCTACGAGTTTGAGGATTTTCGGCTTGATGCGATTCGAGGCGTTCTATTTAGGCGGGGTGAAGTCGTCGATATAACCCCGAAAGCTGTCGACATTCTTCGGCTTCTGGTCGAAAAACGCGGCGAGCTTGTCTCCAAGGAAGAGATCTTCGAAAAGGTTTGGCCGGACAGCTTCGTTGAAGAGGCCAATCTCACGCACCACATTTCCAAACTCAGAAAAGCGCTTGGCGAAACGGACGGACGCAAGCTGATCGAGACCCTCCCAAAGCGCGGATACCGATTCATAGCGCCGCTCAAAGAAACGGCCGGCTCTACGCGCACGTCCCCACGTGCGGCTGGCTCCAGATGGATGATCGGGCTCGGCGTCGTGATCTTGGTCATCGTCTCGGCTGGAGGTTGGTTATGGGTTTCGCGAAGAAGTTACCGGGAGCAGGCAAGAGAAGCTAACCCGACATTTTCGTCCTTGGCCGTACTTCCGTTTGTGAACGAAAGCGGTGATGAGGACCTCGAGTATATTGCGGATGGCTTAACGGAATCGTTGATCGGTCGCCTTTCGGAAGCTTCCTTGCTGCGGGTTAGACCGTACTCAGCCGTCGCTCGTTACAAAGGAACGAACGGAGCGAATGAAGCAGCCGGAGCTCAGTTGAAAGTTGATTTCATTCTCAGCGGCCGTGTAACCAAACGTGGCGAGTCGGTTCGGCTCTTCTTGTCGCTGGTCGATGTCGCATCGGGGTATCAAACCTGGGGAAAGCAGTATGACGCCGACAACAGATCCCTAGTTGGTTTGCAGTCGGACGTCCTTCGTGAAGTCTCCGACTACCTGCCAGGCAAGTTGTCGGAACTGGATAAGGAGAGAGTGCTCGCCGGAGCGCCGCGGAACAGCGAGGCTTACGTTCTCTATCTCAAAGGTCGCTATCAGCTGAATCGAAAGACAGTTGATGGAATACGGAAGGCGATCGATCATTTCAACGAAGCCGCATCGCTTGATCCGACCTACGCTCTCGCTTACTCCGGAATCGCAGACGCTTACAATCAGATGGGATTGTGGGTAACAATGCCGCCGGGCGACACCTTTCCGAAAGCTAAGGCCGCTGCTCAACGCGCTCTCAGCCTGGATGACCGACTTGCCGAAGCAAGGACGTCACTCGGTTGGGCGAAGCTTTATTACGACTGGGATTTTGCGGGCGCGGAAGCTGAATACAAACAATCCATCCGCCAGAACCCGAACTATACATTCGCGCGCGAATCTTACGCGGTGTTGATCTACGAAACTCAACCTGCACGTTTCGAAGAAGCGATGCAACATCTCAATGCTGCGAGCGAGATCGATCCTGTCGCATCGTCTGTTTATTTCTGGCGCGGAGCGTTTTATTACTTTCAAGGACGACACGACGACGCATTGCGCGAGCTGCAAGAAGCGCAGGACATCGATCCGAACTACACCCTCGGGCGAGCGTTGAAAGGAGCCGTGTATCGTGAGAAGGGCGAGTTCGACAAGTATTTGGATAACTGGCTTAATGCATCTCCGCTCGAAGGCGTCGATTTGAGCGCCTCCGAGATCGAGATGCTTCGCTCGGTATATCGGTCCAAAGGTCTTAAGTCTTACGAGATCGCGTATGCCGAACTACTTCAAGGAAGATCGAAGGAGCGATATGTGTCGCCAGTGTTCGTCGCGATGCACTACTCGCTCGCAGGCGAGACCGACCTTGCCATTGAGTGGCTCGAGAAAGCGTTTGCCGAGCGATCGAGTTGGCTCGTTGAACTGAAAGTCGATCCCGCGTGGAAGAATCTTCACGCTGACTCGCGCTATCAAAACTTGCTGAAACGAATCGGTTTTCCTCAGTGACTGTGACGGAGCGAATTTACAAGTTTGACGGGTTTGCTCTCGACGCCGAGCGTCGGCTGCTGACCGATGATCATGGTCGTGCTGTCGATCTCACGCCGAAGGCGGTGGAGATCTTATCGCTCCTCGTTGAGAATGCAGGGCAATTGGTCACGAAAGAGGAACTGATGAAGCGGGTCTGGTCCGACAGCTTCGTCGAGGAAGCGAACCTCTCACATCACATCTTCAAGCTTCGGAAGGCGCTCGCGGAAAATGATGATCGAAAACTGATCGAGACAGTGCCCAAGCGCGGGTATCGATTCGTGGCTGAAATACGGTCGCAAAGTGAAACGCCTCGTGATGATGTCGAGAGTCCAACCAGACTCGGTGGATTTCCCTGGCGGGCAGTCATCGCTACGGGAACTGTTCTAGTTGTCCTGTCAGCCGCGTGGTTGCTGTTCTCCGGGAAAACGACTACACCGATCGCCGGCAGCGATAGCGCTGCAAGTATCCGATCCATCGCGGTAATGCCATTCGTCAACGAAAGCGGTAACGAAGACGTCGAGTATCTTTCCGATGGCATGACGGAAACGCTCATAAATAGTTTGTCGGAAGTTCCAACGCTCAGCGTGAAGTCTCGTCCCGCAGTTTTCAGATACAAGGGCCGCGACGTTGCGTACGCAACGCTCGCATCCGAATTGAACGTCGAGGGATTGCTCTTCGGCCGTCTCACACACCGAGGCAACGAGCTTACTCTTTTCCTTTCGCTCATAGATCCTCAAACCGAGAATCAGATCTGGGGCAAGCAATACGTCAGGAAAATGTCGGACCTTGTCGCCTTACAGAGTGAGATCGGTCGCGACGTTGCGCAGAGCCTGGAGGCAAGACTGAATACGGCGACCGAAGCCGGTCTTAGCAAGAACTATTCGAAGAACGGAGAGGCTTATAGGCTTTACCTTCTTGGAGACTACTATTGGGCGAAGTTCACGAAAGAGAATTTCCTCAAAGCGAAGAGTCAGTACGAAGCTGCGATCGCGATCGATCCAAACTATGCCGTTGCTTTTGCCGGTCTTTCAAATACCTACTCCGTCCTCGGCGTCAACGGGCACATTTCTGCCGCGGAGGCACGTCCGAAAGCTCGAGCCGCAGCCGAGCGCGCCATCGAGATCGATCCCCGACTCGCCGAGGCGCACGTGTCGCTAGGGGCGTGCAAAATGTTTTTCGATTGGGACCTCGACGGTGCCGAAAGGGAATTTAGGTTGGCGATGGAACTGGATCACGATTACGCGGTGCCCTATGAACTGCTCGCTTACTCGCTGCGTGCTCGTGGCCGTCACGATGAGGCCATCACAGCAGCCAGGCGCGCGATGGAGCTGGACCCACTGAACCTTTTGATGGTCGGTGACCTGGGTGTCTGTTACCGCTTCGCTGGTCAGGTCGAGCAGGCGATCGAAATGAACAACCGGCTAATGGAAATGGATCCGACCTTCGGCGATGTGCGGTTCGAAAATGGACTTGCTTACGCGCAGATCGGCAATTACGACAAGGCGCTCGGGGAAGTGATGAAAGGCCTGGAACTCACGGGAAATAGCACGAAGGTGAAGGCAGGTCTGGGTATCATCCATGGTCGCTCCGGAAACGACACTAGTGCTAAAAAAGTTATTGAGGAGCTCCTTGCCGTGTCGAAGAGTAGTTATGTATCTCCCTTGGACATCGCACTGATCTACTCGAGTATGAACGAGAAGGACAAGGCGATCGAATGGTTAGAGAAGGCCTATGAAGAACGATCTCCGTGGTTATTTGAGATCAACGTCACTCCCGAACTTTACCCGCTTCGGGACGATCCTAGATTTCAAGACCTAGCGAGTCGAGTACTGCCGAAACAGGACTGATCGATGCGGGGTCAACTCGAAAAAAGAAGGCTGCCGTTTCCGACAGCCTCGTAATTATGGCGTTCATCCAGATTGCCATCCGACTTTAGCGAGAGCCCCTTGATCCCTTCCCTTGCTCGTCAAACTTATGCTGCCGCCGTCAACTCCCCGACTTCGACGATCTCGTAACTCGTCGTGATCTCCGCGGTCGGTCGAACAGTCGCCGCAACCGAACAATACTTCTCATTCGATAACTCGATCGCGTCAGCGACCGCCTTCTCGGAAATATTCCTGCCCTGCACGATGTGCTTGATGTGAAACTTCACAAACGCTCGCGGCATTTCTTCCCGACGTTCTCCAGTGATCTCAACACGGTAATCGGTTACATCCTGGCGCTTCTTTTTAAGAATGGGCTGAACATCGAACGCCGTACATCCGGCGACGGCGACGAGCAGATGCTCGAGCGGAGTCGGTGCCGACTTCCGCTCGCTGTTTCCATCCATTACAAAAGAGTTGCCACTTGGAGCGATCGCGATGAAAAAGTCATCGCCACCATATTTAACTGTTGCTTCGTAACTCATCGTTCCCCTTCTTATGCCGACGCCGCGACGGCCTTGTCATTCTGTCCAATTGATTCGTGGGTCTTCTCGATCGCGGGCTCCGGCTCCGGGGTGCTCTGCGAAGTGATCAAGACGACCGATCCGACGATCACACCAGCAGCGATCAACATCTGACCGGTCATCGCCTCACCGGCGATCAGCCAACCGAGCAGCACCGCGATCACCGGATTCACGTAAGCGTAAGTTGCGACCATCGACGGCCGCGCATTTTTAAGTAGCCAACTGTACGCGGTGAAACCGATCAGTGAACCGAAGATGATCAGGTAAATGAGTCCGATCACCGACGCTGACGAAATTGCGGACGGATCGAACGTAGCCCACTCACCGCGAATAAAGCCGACGACCAGAAGCGATATACTTCCCATCAACATCTGCATGCCCGCAGCCAGAATCGGCGACTTCGGCGTCGATCCGCGAAGACCATAGATCGATCCGGCCGCCCATGACATAGCGCCGATGATCACCGCGATGATCCCGATCCACTGTCCGACCCCACCGGAGTCGATGCCGTTAGACGCTCGTCCGGTAACAAGAAGCGCTACACCGACGAAACCTACCAGCAGCCCGAGTACAACCTTCCAACTCGGCCGGCCTTGATGGAGCCAAAGCCAACTCAGGACGACTATCCACAACGGTTCGGTCGCGACGAGCAGTGCCGCGAGCGAGGACGGGATGAAATGTTGTGCGAGCACGACACCGCCGTTACCGCCGAGCAGCAACAACGTTCCGACGATCAAACTCGTCCGCCAGTGTTCCCACTTCGGCCTTTCATAGTCTTTTGAAAGACGCGCCCACAGAAAGAGGATCCCACCCGCCAACAGGAATCGTGACCCGGCCATCAAGAACGGAGGGAGCGTTTGCATCGCGTACTTGATCGCAAGATATGTCGAACCCCAGAAGACATAGACCGCAAAAAACGCGGCGATTAAAATGAGCAGCTTGCGGCTGCTCTCAGTTTTCCCAATTCCTTGTAAAGTCATCTCACTTCCCCCGTGCTTTTGTTAGCTCCTCCAACTCGATCGGAACCAACGTCCCTTCCTTGAATGTTTTTAGAACGACGGTCGTCCGTGTATTGACGACGTTTGGTATCCCCTTGATGTTTTCGCGAAGGAATCGACCGAGCGACTCCGCGTCTTTGCTGACGACCTTGATATAGAAACAGTCGTCGCCCGCCACCTCGTGAACTTCCTGCACTTCGGGTATTGCCGATAACTGTTCGCCAACCCCCTCGCCGCACTCGCTCGTACGGATCGCGATGATCGACGTCAGACCGTAGTCGAGGGCCTTCGAATCGATATCCGCCGAATAGCCGCGGATAATACGCCGCTCTTCAAGCTTGCGGATCCGTTCGAGTACCGCCGACGGGGCGAGATTCACCTGACGGGCGATCTCGGCGTTGGAAGTTCTGCCGTCTTGCTGAAGAATGTTTAGAATTGCTTTGTCGAAGGCGTCAATCATTCGGTTATTACCTCGGACGATAGAATAATCGTCGGTACGCGGGATGTCAAGATGAATTTTCACCGTCTGCCCCCATTTCTTCAGTGGATAGTTTCAAGTGGATAGTGACAAGTTTCCGCGACTATCCCCTTGTCACTTATAACTATCCACTGAAGAAAACAGGCTCAGCCTAGAGATTGGTGAGAGAGAACGACGCGCAGTATCATCACGGCATGGCTACGGTCCTCCAGACAGAGAACGACCTGATCTCCTACAATCCCGCGACCGGCGAGGAAGTCGGAAGAGTTTCGCAGACCTCCGAGTATGAGGTGCGCGACGCGGTTGAGCGATCGCGGGCAGCTTTCCACAAGTGGAAAACAACAACCTTTCGCGAACGACGAGCACTCGTCATGCGGGCACGTGAAATCGTCCTGGCCGACCTCGACGGTATCGCACACCTGATATCGGCCGAGTCGGGGAAACCGTTTGGCGAAGCGATCTCGATGGAGATCGCACCGGTGCTCGACCTGATGCAATACTTCGCACGGCGCGCGGAAAAGATACTAAAGCCCCGACGGATCAACATCGGTCTCTATACGCCGATGGGTCGTTACTCGAAGGTCGTGTATCACCCGTTCGGTGTTGTTGGGATCATTCCCGCCTGGAACTATCCGTTCTCGATACCGCTCGGCGAAGCAGTTATGGCGGTGATGACCGGAAACTCGGTTGTCATAAAACCATCGGAGCTGACGCCGTTGATCGGTCTGAAGATCGGCGAGATCTTCGAGCGAGCAGGTGCGCCGGCGGATCTTGTTCAGGTGGTCACGGGCGATGGACGAACAGGTGCCGCTCTAGTAGACGCCGCACCCGACAAGATCATGTTCACGGGTTCGGTCGTGACCGGAAAGAAGATCGCGGAAGCGGCGGCGAAAAATCTCACATCGGTCGTACTCGAGCTCGGCGGCAAAGATCCGATGATCGTTTTCGACGATGCGAATCTCGAGTTGGCTGCAGGCGCGGCCGTGTGGGGCGCATTCTGCAATTCGGGTCAGTCATGTTCTTCGGTGGAGCGGCTGTATGTTCAGGAAGGTGTGGCGGAGAAGTTGACGAAGCTGATCGTCGAAAAAACGCGCGAGCTAAAACAAGCCGCGGGTGATTCGGAAGATGTTTCGATCGGAGCGATGTCGTCGGAGCGACAGGTAAAGATCGTTGAGAATCACGTTGAAGAGTTTCGGCGTGCAGGTGCGAAGATCGAGATCGGTGGGAAGCGCAAAGGCGATGGCGGAACTGACAACCTGTTCTTTGAACCGACGGTTATTACCGGCGCGACGAACGATATGCTTCCGATGCAAGAGGAGACATTCGGTCCGACGCTTCCGATCGCGACATTCAAAACGGAGGATGAAGCGATCCGTCTGGCGAACGATTCTGAGTTTGGATTAACGGCGAGCGTCTGGACCCGCGATTACGAGAAGGGTCGACGCGTCGCGGAAAAGATCGAAGCGGGTTCAGTATGCGTTAACGAAGTTCTCTATACGCATGCGATCGGACAAACCCCGTGGGGCGGTTTTAAAAATTCCGGTCGGGGTCGAACGCACGGTCACGAAGGTTTGATGGAGCTCGTTCAATCGCAACATGTCCACGTTAATCGATTCGCGCTTCTACCCGACGCGTGGTGGATGCCGTACTCTCCCGAAGCGGTAGAAACATTCCGCGGATTCGCGACGAAGTTCGCGTCGGGTTCGTTGTTCAAGACGGCGTTATTGATGCCGCAGTTGGGGAAACGGATACGGGAGTTGTTGAAGAAAAAGGGCTAGGGTTTAGCTCGCGTCGCGAGCGTTAGACGTAGAGAGTATTTTCATCTGCCGCTCGCATACGCGAGCTACCCACCCTCAATACAAAACCCCCAGCTCACGCAGGGGGCTATACGCTTTCGCTCGCTACGCGAGCTGCGTTAGATTCGATTTGTAGAACTATTTTCGGTCAAAACAGCTTCATCTTTTTCGTCTGCAGTCTCTGCGCAATAAGTCTTCAGCAGTACCAAATGTAACGTCACACCGATCAAGACCGCGAGCAGGAGCAGCGTCGACCAAAACCCGCCGCCGAGTAGCCAGATGCTCACACCGATCGAGACCCACAGGATCGAGATCGTCGTCACTTTCTGACGCATCGAGATCCCGCGACCGCTTTTGTAGTTTCGAATGTAAGCGCCGCACAGACGATTGTTCAGCAGCCAGTTGTGAAATTTCTCCGAGCTTCGCGAGTAGCAGTACGCCGCCATCAGCAGAAATACTGTCGTCGGCAGCAGGGGTAAAAACATCCCGAGCACGCCAAGAGCGACGCACACGGTGCCGGCGAAGATCAATATTGCTTTACGGACGTCCATAAAAAGGCAAGCGCCAGTCTAATACCCACGCGCTTTTAAGTCCAACTTTCTGTCGGCCGCCTGTGTGAACCTTACCATCAAAAGGCTTCGCCGACCGACATTGTCAGCGTCGTGCCGGAGCGGCCTACTCCAAAATCTACGCGGTAATTTATGTGGTTCTTCTTTTCCAGCTTATAGCGGATGCCGATGCCGGCGGCGGGGAGAAAGTGGTTAGAGTTAAAGTTTGTGAACCGGTCGGCGATGCCGCCCAAGCCCGCGAATGCGACGATGCCGAGGCGCCATGGCAACTCCCGACGATACTCCGCCTGAGCGGCGAACGAACGGTTGTTCTGATACTGACCGGCCGTGTAGCCGCGCAAGTCGCTGCTGCCGTAAAAGCACAGGTCGTAAAACGGCGTCCTGTCGTTAACTGCGCAGACCATTCCGCGATAGGCAAGCACCTGCTTATCCCCAAGTGAGCGGAATCCGTTATACGCGATCTTATAGGTTTGATACGTGCGCCTGCTGCCGACGACCGGCGAGAAAAAATTCCCCTCGACGTCGAGCAGCGTCCCCTTCCTCGGGTAAAAAGTACTGTCACGTGTATCGCGCTGGACATGAAAGCCGATTGCGGCACTTGTCGAATGAACATCGATCGGCGGTATTTCGAAACCACCCGGGACCGCCGGTTGGGTTCGGGAAAAGTTTAGACTTCGATATTGATATCGCGGTCCGATAAATGTGTCCCAGCCGACGTTGCGCATGAACTCGCCGAAAAAGAATGTCCCTCGGCCCTCTATTCTTGTGGATATCGGCGGACGTCCAGGGATGCGGCCGATGCCGAAAAATTCGGCGACGGCTTTGCCCTTACCGAACCGCATCGTTGTCTGGTACTTGTTCTCGGCAAAATACAGCCGAGCGCCGACCAGCAGGCCACGTGTCCCGTTATTGGTAAACGCTCCGACGGCACCGACCGTCGATGGACGCGATTTGGTGTCCGTCATTTTCATCTTGAAAACGTAACCGAACACGCCGACGAGGCCGGTGCCAAAAACCGGACTCACGATCGGTATCGGCGCCGCGACAATGCGCCCACGCTTCTCCGGCTGACTTGAGGTTTGATCGGAGTCAACTGCCGGAGCAGGGGGCGGCGAAGTTAATGGCGATGGCGATGGCGACGGCGACGGCGATGGCGCCTGTGCCTTCAGCGCGCTACAAAGAACGATCACGATACATACGCAAGTCAAAACTCGCGAAGCAGGTGCAAGGGAACCAGACATGTGGTCATTCTATATTGACGAAGACTCACGAGGAAAACCGGCCGCTTTGAGTGAGGTCGTTATCGCCGAAAATGCGTCAAGAAGATTTATATCTTCGTTCGTCGTTGCTTGCGGTTTCTCAGCAAAAGCCTTCTGCACTGCGAGAGCGATGTACAACCCCCCCGAGACCTTTGTTGATATGAAAAACGGACCTAACTTGGCGCCAATGGGCTGAGCCCGGCCGTCGCGTTTCGTTTCTTCCGACGTCTTCGCGAACGCAGAAAACAAGATTTGCGATCTTCTCTTTGATAACCTTTCCGTTATGGAAGCTCGGGGAACTTTGATGAGTGATCGAATGCCGGCGATCTTCTTCGGCCATGGCAATCCGATGAACGCGCTCAATACGAACGCGTGGACGGAGGGCTGGTCTGCTATCGGTCGCGAGATACGAAAGCCAAAAGCGATATTGTCGATTTCGGCACACTGGTATATTCCGGCGCTCGCGGTAACGGCGATGGAGCGTCCGCGCACGATCCATGATTTTGGTGGTTTTCCAAAGGAACTCTTCGACGTGGAGTATCCGGCTCCGGGATCGCGCAAACTCGCGGACCGCGTCAGCTCGTTGTTGGGCGATGCGGTTCTCGCTGATGAAACTCACTGGGGACTCGATCACGGAACGTGGTCGGTTCTGTGTCACGTTTATCCGGATGCTGACATTCCAGTCGTTCAACTCAGCATCGATGAAACGCAAACTGCTGCGTGGCATTACGAGGTCGGGAAGGCACTCGCACCGCTTCGCGACGAAGGCGTTCTGGTGATCGGCAGCGGCGACATCGTTCACAATCTCCATACCTATGCGTGGGGCAAGACGAACGTCGACCCGTTCGATTGGGCATTACGTTTTGAAAAACAAGCGCGCGAATTTATGGTCGAGGGTAATCACGTACCGCTCGTAAACTACGAAGCACTCGGACGCGACGCACAGCTCTCGATACCGACTCCCGATCATTACCTGCCGCTTCTTTATGTACTCGCACTTCAACACGGTGGTGAGGCCGTGAGCTTTCCGGTCGAAGGTTTCGATGGGGGATCTGTATCAATGACCTGTGTCAGGATCGGATAGAACTACATAAAATCCGCGACGACCGGCGCGTGATCCGAAGGATGCTCCCAACCCCTTGGTTCTTTATCGATCCAACAATCGAGACAGCGTTCCGCCAAGGTCGGCGACGACCATATCTGATCGATCCGAAGTCCGCGATCACGCTCGAACGCATTGAAGTACTGGTCCCACCATGTGAACTCCTTCACGTCGCCGTTCATCTGTCGGAAGAGATCGACGAATCCCCACTTCTTGAGATGTTGTATCGCGTCGCGCTCGGGTTTGGTGAAGTGAAGCTTGTCGCGCCAGACCGATACTTTCCAGACATCAAGCTCGTGCGCGGCGACATTGAGATCACCGAGAAGGACAACGTCGTCGTCCGTCGAGAAATTCTTGTCGAAATATTTCCGAAGCCGCTTGAAGTAGTTGAGTTTGAAATCGTACTTCTCGCTGCCGCGCGATGTGCCATGCGGCGCGTAAACGTTAACGAGATGAAATCCGTTGATCGTCGCACCGATCAAACGCGATTGTGCCGGTGTTTTTTCGCGTGGGAGATTCTTGTGGATATTTGTTAGCGGAAATTTTGAAAGGATCGCGACGCCGTTGTATGCCCGCTCACCGAAGACTTCGATATACGGGAAGATAGCGTTGAGCTTTCGGGTCGGAAATTTTTCGTCGAGAGATTTTGTCTCCTGAAGACAGAGAACGTCCGGACGGTTACTCTCGCTCCACTTGATGACGTGGTCGAGACGAGACTTGATCGAGTTAACGTTCCAGGTTGCGATCTTCACAAAATCGTAGGACGGACTGTCAGTCCGTCCAATTTGAATCGTAGCCTACTTGAAGGAGATGGGCATAATTCACGGTCGCCGGCGCATCTAGCCGCAGATGACGCGGATCACGCAGATTTCATTTGCTGCTTTTCTCTACCGGCTTGGCGAGCTCTGCATGAATCAGCTTTGTCTTCGCAAAGCTCGCAAAAGTCGTGAAGGAGAGCAGCCGAAATTGATCCGCGTCATCTGCGCAATCTGCGGCAGATAGCGCTAGGGATGGAGATTTGTAATTGTGCGATGGACGGGCTAACAGCCCGTCCTACGTTGCGAAGTCTGCGATTACCGGCGCGTGGTCGCTTGGCTTCTCCAGCGCTCGCGGTGCCTTATCGATCCAGCATGCAGTGCACTTCTCGGCGAGCGACTGCGATGTCCAGATGTGATCGATCCGGAGACCGCGATCGCGCTGCCACGCGCCTTCACGATAGTTCCACCATGAGAACTCTTGCTTGTCGGGATTCAATTTTCGGTAAACATCGACAAAGCCCCACTGTTTGACGTGCGTCATCGCCGCCCTTTCGGGTCGCGAAAAGTGGATCTTACCCTCCCACGCCGGAACGCTCCATACGTCGAGGTCGTCCATCGCGACATTGAAATCACCGCAGAGGAGAACGTCTTTGTTGCGATCGCAATTGTCGTCGAAGAAGCGTCGCAGACGCTGCAGCCAGTTTAGCTTGAATGTGAACTTGTCGCTCCACAACTCACTGCCGTTCGGGATGTATGTGTTGACGACGCGGACACCGTTGATCGTACCCGCGATCAAACGCTTCGGCGATTCGTCGTCATCGTCGAGGAAATTCTTCTGAACGTCTTTGATCTCGTGCTTCGAAATGATCGCGACGCCGTTGTACGACTTCTGACCCATGAACTCCGAATCGTAACCCGCGGCCTTGAGCGCGAGCGTCGGAAAATTCTCGTCGACCGTCTTCGTCTCCTGGAGACAGAGCACGTCGAGGTCGGCCGTCTCAAGCCAGCCGAGAAGCTGCGGCATGCGCACGTTGATGGAGTTGACGTTCCAAGTAGCGATTCGCATTTGAGGTAATTATGACAGGTCGGACGAAGGTCGGAAAACAGGCAGTACCGCCTGCGTTAGCTGGTGGCCGCGCGCAGATTTAACGGCAAGTCAGTTTTTGTCGACGCCATACCACCCGCTAACGCAGGCGGTACTGCCCGTGTGACCATCAGCTCACTTCGGCTGACTGTTCCTTTCCCAAAACACTCCGTCCTCAAAACCTTGGATCGTCGCATCCGTCTCAGCCATCTCGAGTCGCTTCGCTGCGACGAGACAATAATTCTCATCCGACTCGATCGCTACAAACTCTCGTCCGAGTTTCGCTGCGACGACCGCCGTCGTCCCACTACCCGCGAATGGATCTAAGATCATGTCGCCTGGGTTCGTGCTGGCAAGAATTATTTTCGCGAGAAGCTTCTCAGGTTTTTGCGTCGGGTGATCGGTGTTCTCGGGCATCGACCAGAACGGGACTGTAATGTCGGTCCAAATGTTCGACGGATGAGTGTCGCGAAAATTTCCGTCGCTCGATTCGTTCCAGTCCTTCGGTTTTCCATTCTCGCGATAGGGCGCGATCACGCGTCGGCGTTGCTTGACCGCCTCAA
The DNA here is from genome assembly GCA_035274235.1 of Pyrinomonadaceae bacterium. Classification (GTDB taxonomy): domain Bacteria; phylum Acidobacteriota; class Blastocatellia; order Pyrinomonadales; family Pyrinomonadaceae; genus OLB17. Next base: position 17,613 of record DATEOJ010000110.1, on the reverse strand, counting down.
GGTTGAAGGTGAAGTCGTTCGAAACCGTAAAGAACCAAATGTCTTCCGATGCGTTCTTCCAGTTCGCTTTTGCTCCGCGGCCTTTCTCGCGTTCCCACGTGATCCTGTTTTGCAGTTTGAGGTACTTCGAGCCGACGCGTTGGATCGCGGCCGATGAGCGCCAGTCGCCACAGATATAAATGCTTGCGTTCTGCTTCAAAAGCGGGACGCACAGCGTTAGCCATGAATCGAGCCATGTCTCGTAGGCGTCGGTTGTCTTGCTCCTAAACGAGTTCTCGCCAAATCGCTTTGTAAGGTTGTAGGGCGGGTCGCAAAAGAGGAGATCGAAACTCTCGGAACGGAGAGCGGGGAGTTGTTCCATAGCATCGCCAGAGATCAGACGGCTGTCGCGTCCCGACTCTAACGATCCTTTCTTCCGCAGATCCGCTCGATATCGGGCCGCGTCGCTTTCACTCAGTGTGAGCGTGCGGTTCCTGGGCGCTCTGGATGTACCGTGATTGCGGTCGCTGGGCATGTTATCTTCGTGAAAACTCTAACATACAGCCTGTTGACGACCTTCCTTGACCGTCAAAATAGCGCGTGATAATCTCTTATGTTTTGAGATCAGAGCCTTTAATAGCGGGTTTCATATACAGGCAATAGTTTAAGGAAATATATGTTTTTGCTGGTTTTTGCCGACTCGATCCAGCTTTTTCCGGACGGCACTCTATTTATACACATCGCGTTGATCCTCCTGATGATCTGGGTGCTGAACCGTACCTTCTTCAGACCGATCAGCCGACTGATCGAGGCCAGAGAGAAGCATAAAGGCGGACACGGTGCAGAGGCCGAATCCATCCGCGGTGACGTTTCGGAAAAGCAAGCCAGATACCAGCAAGAGCTTCTCGCCGCCCGCAGCGAAGGTTACGAACTCATCGAAAAGCAACGCACGGCGGCTGTCGAAGCGCGTACGAGCAAACTAGCCGATACGAAAGCGGAGACCGCGAAATCGCTGGCTGACGGCAAGCAGCGCGTTGAGCAAGAGACCGAACAGGCCCGTGCCGTTATCGCACAGGAAGCCGACGCTCTTGCCGAAAAGATAAGTTCGAACATCCTGAAGGGATAGCACGATCAGAAGTATGTTTCTCATTCTGTCCACTGTAATTCTGCTCTCGGCCACCGGTGGTTCGACCGGAGGCTTTACGGAGTTCTACGACAAATATCTCAACTACCCCGGGTTCGAACTTTGGAAGTTCATAAACCTTGGCATATTTATCGCCATCCTTGTCTACCTCGTCAAAACGCCGCTCACGGCTACTTTTAAGGCCCGTCGCGAAGCGATCCGTGCTGAATTGATCCAAGCCGAACAAGACAGGCAGGCCGCTCTCGCCGATCTCACGGCAACGGAAGCTAAGCTTGCGGGTGTCGCGAATGAGAAGTCCGCGATCCTAAAGCGAGCACAGGAAGAGGCCGAAGCGGAAAAGCAGAATATCGCCACCCAGACCGAGACCGATGTCACGAAAATGCGCGAACAGGCCGACAATGAACTGAATCGGCTGACCCGGCAGAGCCGGCTTGCGTTGCGACGATTCTCGGCTGAAGAGAGCGTCAGACTCGCGGAAGAAAAGCTACGCGGCAAGATCAACGCCGACAGCGACGCGGTATTGGTGAAATCGAGCATTGAAGCGATGGGAGGGTTGAACTAATGAGTGTCGAAACTATCGCCCGCCGATATGCAACGGCCCTTGCTGACGTCGTGACGAAATCCGGAGAGATTGAACCGGTTAGAAACGAGCTGAGAGTTTGGGAGCAGATCATGACGGCAAATGTGGATCTGCAGAATGCCGTCCGAAACCCCGCGATACCGCTTTCGAGCAAAGAAAAGGTACTCAACGCCCTCATCGAGAAGGCGCGTCCTTCGCGAACGACCGCGAACTTTCTTCGCGTACTGCTTCGCAACGGACGTTTGACCGAACTGACGGAGATCAACGCAAAGCTTGAGACGGTTCTAGAAGAACGGAGCGGTTCGGTGGTCGCAGAAGTGACGTCGGCCCGCGATCTTTCAGGCGCTCAACAGAACGAACTGAAGTCGAATCTCGAGAAGCTAACGGGCAAACAGGTAAAACTCAATTTTGCGATCGACCCGGCGATCATCGGCGGTGTCGTCACGCGGGTCGGCTCGACCGTTTACGACGGTTCGGTCAAATCGCAGTTGGAGAACTTAAAGGAAGAAATGATTGGATCGTAGTTCGTGGATCGTTGTTCGTTGCTGGTTGCTTTACCGGCCGGCGAACAACGAACAACCATCGACGATCAACGAACAAAGTTATGGAAGCAATCAAAGCCAACGAAATTAATGAAATCATTCGTGCTCAGATCGAGAACTTCGACGCGAGCATGACTGTCGACGAGGTCGGCAGTGTTATCAAGGTCGGTGACGGTATCGCCGAGATCCATGGTCTCGAGAAGGTAATGGCCGGTGAGCTGCTTGAATTCCCCTACGGAGTTCGCGGACTCGCGCTCAACCTTGAAGAAGACAAGGTCGGCTGCGTGCTCTTCGGCGACTTCCAGAAGATCAAGGAAGGCGATGAAGTGAAGCGAACGCGTCGCATCATGAGCGTTCCTGTTGGTGAAGCCCTCATCGGCCGAGTCGTTGACGCACTCGGAAATCCGATCGACGGCAAAGGTGAGATCATCACCGATACCTTCAATCCGGTCGAGCGTATCGCTCCCGGTATCATCGACCGTCAGCCCGTTAAGGAGCCGCTCCAGACCGGTCTCAAGGCGATCGATGCGATGGTTCCGATCGGTCGCGGTCAGCGTGAGCTGATCATCGGCGACCGCCAGACGGGTAAGACCGCGGTGGCGATCGACACGATCATCAATCAGAAGGGCAAAGACGTTATCTGCGTTTACGTCGCGATCGGACAGAAGGCTTCGACCGTTGCACAGGTCGTGAGAAAGCTGGAAGACTTCGGTGCGATGGATTACACGATCATCGTTGCGGCTACCGCGTCGGATCCGGCGGCGATGCAATATCTCGCTCCTTACTCGGGCGTCGCGATGGGTGAATACTTCCGCGACAACGGACGTCACGCGTTGACGATCTATGACGATCTTTCGAAGCAAGCCGCGGCGTACCGCGAGATCTCGCTTCTGCTCCGCCGTCCGCCGGGTCGCGAAGCTTATCCGGGAGACGTTTTCTATCTCCACTCACGATTGCTCGAGCGTGCAGCAAAATTGTCTGACGCGAAGGGCGGTGGATCGTTGACCTCGCTTCCGATCATCGAGACGCAGGCCGGCGACATCTCGGCGTACATCCCGACCAACGTTATCTCAATCACGGACGGACAGATCTTCCTCGAGTCCGACTTGTTCAACTCGGGCGTGCGTCCGGCGATCAACGTCGGTAACTCGGTTTCACGTGTGGGTGGTTCGGCACAGATCAAGGCAATGAAGCAGGTCGCCGGTACGCTCCGTATCGACCTCGCTCAGTTCCGTGAGCTCGCTGCGTTCGCGCAGTTCGGTTCGGACCTCGATAAAGCGACCCAGGCTCAGCTCGAGCGTGGACGTCGTCTGACGGAGATCCTCAAGCAGGGTCAGTACAAGCCGATGGAAGTTGGGAAGCAGGTCCTCATCATCTGGACTGTTTCGAACGGCCTTGCCGACGATATTGCCGTCGACGACCTCAAGCAGTTTGAGGAGGAGCTTTCGGCCTTTATTGAGAACTCGCACCCGGCCGTTGTGACCGAGCTTCGTGAGAAAAAGGCGATCGACGACAGTATTAAAGGATCGTTGAAGGAAGCCATCGAGGATTTCAAAGCGACGCGTTGGGGCAAGGGCGAGAGCGCGGCTGCGGCAGCATAAGGATTTGGGATTGCGGATTTGGGATTTGTCTTCAAATCCGCAATCCAACCGATATCCAACAGTGATTTATGGCAAGTCTTTTGGACATGCGCCGACGCATCAAGTCGGTAAAGAACACACAGCAGATCACCAAGGCGATGAAGATGGTCGCGGCGGCAAAGCTCCGACGCGCGACCGAGAATGTGACCGCTGCCCGACCTTTCTCACACAAGATGTCGGAAGTGCTGGGTAACATCAGTGCCAACGTAGGCGACGAGTTCTCGCACCCGCTGCTCGATATTCGCGGAGACGAAAAGTATTTGGTCGTTCTCGTGAGCGCCGATAAGGGTCTCGCTGGAGCGTTCAGCGCCAACATCATCAAAGCGGCCCAGCAGTTTCTCCAGGTGCACGGTAAGAAATCGGCTGAGCTGATCCCTGTCGGCCGCAAGGCCCGCGACTTCTTCAAACGACGCGACATCGTATTTCGCGATGAATACGTCGGTTTGACCGCAAGCGGTGCGGCGAATCACTCGGACGCGATCGAGATCGCACAGAACATCATTAAGACGTTCACCGAGGATACGTCGATCGACAAGGTGTTTCTCGTCTACACCGAATTCAAATCCGTACTTTCGCAAACGCCGGTGGTCGAACAGATCCTGCCGATCCCGCGGATCGACGAGTCTGCGGCCGGTGACGGCGCGGGTGCGAAGGCCGAGTACATTTACGAACAGCCCGTCGCGGAGATCTTTGGTCGGCTTTTGCCCAAGCAGGTCGAGATTCAGATCTACAAATCGCTGCTCGAGTCGGTAGCATCGGAGCAGGGATCGCGCATGACGGCGATGGAGTCGGCGTCGAAGAACGCCGGCGAGTTGATTGACACGCTGACGCTCAACATGAACCGTATCCGACAGGCGGCGATCACGAAAGAGATCATCGAAGTCGTTTCGGGCGCAGCGGCAGCAGCTTAGAGTTTCAAGTTCCGTGTTCCTGGTTTCTAGTTTATCGTCAAAGAGCGAATGGAACCGGGAGAGCACAGACAAGGAACTTTGAACAAGAAACGAGGAACTTCGAGGCGGCGCGAACAGTTTATGCTGTACGCGCCGCTCGTCATTTGGATCGGCGTAATCTTCTTTCTATCCAGCAGCCAGGGTTCGATGAATGAGACCTCGCGTATCATTCGTCCGCTGCTCGAGTTCTTTTTCCCCGCGGCTTCACCCGAGACGTTAACTTTCTATCACGGCATCATACGAAAGCTCGCTCACGTCACCGAGTATGCGATCCTGGGCTTTCTTTCGATGCGTGCCTTCAAAGCAGGACAAGCGATCCTCGCCGCTTCGGTCATTTTGATTGGTGTCGCGTCGATCGACGAGATAAATCAGAGCTTCAATCCGGCCAGAACGGGTTCAGCGATCGATGTGCTGCTCGATCTTGCCGGTGGATTTACCGCGGTATTTATCGTTGCACTTGTCCGTCGTGTGCGTCGACGCACCACCGACGCCTAAGGGCAAATCCTTTTCTTCATCCGAACTTTCTGGCATATTGTTCGTTAGGAATTCCACGAGGAGATCAGAAAATGAGCATTTTCGATAAGGTTAAAGATGCGGCGATGAATCAGTTTATCGAGGTCATTGAGTGGCTCGATAATACACAGGACACGCTGCTTTATCGGTTTCCGGTCGCCGGGCAGGAGATCAAGAATGGAGCCCAGCTGATAGTACGTGAATCCCAGGCTGCGGTCTTCGTATTCGAAGGTCAGGTCGCCGATGTGTTCACGCCGGGTCGTTATACGGTCGAGGGCGGCAACACTCCGATCCTGTCCAAACTCGGTGCGTGGAAATACGGCTTTAACTCACCGATCAAATCCGAAGTATATTTCGTCAATACGAAGCAGTTCACCGACATGAAGTGGGGAACGTCGAATCCGATCATGCTTCGCGATGCGGACTTCGGGATCGTTCGGCTTCGCGCGTTTGGCGCGTACAGTCTTCGTGTCGCGGATCCGAGCGAGTTCATCAAGCAGATCGCAGGAACCAACGCTCACTTCCAGACTGAAGACATCGACGGACAGTTGAAACGCGCGATCGTCACCGAGTTCTCCGATGCCCTCGGTGAGATGAAGATCCCGGCACTCGATCTCGCTGCGCAGTATAAAGAAGTAGGCGAGGGGATCCGCGCCAAGATCAATGAAGATTTTCGCGGTTACGGTCTCGAGGTCACGAAGTTCTACGTTGAGAACATCAGTCTTCCGCCCGAAGTCGAAGCTGCGATGGACAAGCGTTCATCGATGGGAGCTCTCGGCGATGCTCAACGCTACATGCAATTCCAGGCGGCGGACGCGTTGCGTGACGCTGCACAAAACGAGGGTGGCGGTGCCGGTCTTGGTGCGGGGCTTGGTGCAGGTTTCGCGGTTGGCGGTCAGATGGCGAATGCGTTTGGTGCTAATCCGCAAGGCGGCGGTGGTGGAGCTGCCGCGTCGACGGTTGCTTGTCCCGGTTGTGGCAAACAGAACAATCCCGCAGCGAAGTTCTGCGCTGACTGCGGTGGGAAGATGGAGGTCGCCAAAGTTCCGTGCATCAAGTGCGGCGCGCAATTACGCGAGGGTGCAAAGTTCTGCTCCGAATGCGGTACGTCGCAGGAGAAAGCGAAGTGTGCGAACTGTCAGTACGAACTTGCTCCGGGTGCGAAGTTTTGTCCGGAATGCGGGACTAAGACTGAAGGAGAGTAGACCGTAAGCAATAAGCATAAGCAGTGGGAAAGCAGGAGATCGACTCCTGCTTTTCTATTTAGAACGGAAACGCGTCGAAGCTAGCGGCGACGTTCGTCACTGTGCAGGCTTACGATTTATTCTCACTCGGGATAAAATCTAGACGAGTTATCAAACGAATTGTCATGCCTATCAACCCAGAACTCTTAAAAATCCTGCGCTGTCCAAAGTGCAAATCCGAGGTGCAACTGAAAGAGGATCAAAAGAGCCTCAAGTGCACAAACCACGAATGCGCGCTAGTGTACCCGATTCGCGATGACATCCCGGTGATGCTCATCGACGAAGCGACGGTGGAAAAATAGATGACTTCGCCGGAGATCGATTGGGGCAGCGTCAAGCGCGTGCTCGTCGTCCGACTCCGATCGATCGGCGATACCGTCCTTTCAACCCCTGCTCTCGTAGCACTTAAACGGTTCATCCCGAACGCTGAGATAGACATACTTCTCGAAGAATGGGTCGCGCCTCTGCTCGATGGGTTCGATTCCGTCGACCGCGTGATCGTAACCGGAGACGACCTTCGTTCACGACTTAGAGCAGCGAGAGAGATACGCCGGCGGAAGTACGACATCGTTTTTAATCTACACGGCGGACCCACTTCGGGCCTGTTCGTACGAACGAGCGGCGCGAGACATCGAGTCGGCTATGAGAACTATCGCTGGCCGTCGATCTACAACCACCGATTGTCCTCGCCTTCAGACTTTTGGAACAGCGAGAAGAATCACTCCGCCGAACAACAACTCGCACTTCTCGGCTTCGTCGGCGTACCGGTCGAGGATCGGCCGCCAACCCGCCTCGTGGTTACGGATGATGCAGCTGCATCACTAGCTCGTAAGTTTGTCGATGCCGGCGCCAATCTCGACGACACAGCGCCGTTCGCTCTTCTTCATCCAGCAGCCGCGTTCGAGACAAAGCAGTGGGACGCGGCGAACTTTGCGCGTGTATCGGACGGGCTTGCTGATCGCGGTTTGCGAACCATCGCCGTCGCCTCAAGAAGCGAAGGGCCGGTTCTCGATGCGGTACGGAAGTCGGCGACGGTAGGCATCGTTACTTTCGACAATCTAACTCTTCCCGAAATAACCGCCCTTGCATCGAAGGCAAAGCTCTTCGTTGGAAACGATTCCGGCATCGCTCACATCGCCGCCGCAGTGAACACCCCGAGCGTTGTGATCTTCGGTTCGTCGAACCGTTCGCACTGGCGCCCCTGGACGAAAGCGCCGAACAAAGTTGTCTATACGGAGTTTGTTTGCCAGCCATGTCCCGGGCATGCATGCAGCGAGTTTGGCGAGCCGAGATGTATCTTGAGTGTGAAGGTCGAAGATGTGAATGCTGCGATCGAGAGCGTTCTCCGCGAAGCACGGGTCGCTTCTTAGCATGCGCTAAAAAGGCGGACACGAATGCCCGCCTCTGAGGGAGACTTTGGTGTCGTCTAGCGTTTGTTCGTGTTCGAATTTCCGCTCGACGTGTTAGTCATCGAGTCGCTCGGAGCTACCTTGAGTTCGTTCTTGACGCTCTTTACTCCATCGATGTCCTTTGCGACCTGTTCCGCCTTGGTCTTTTCCGCGGCAGACGCAACGGTGCCCTTAAGCGTCACGACATCGTTCACAACATCGACGTTGATCGTCGATTCACGAAGATCATTGGTCGTCATAAGCGATGAACGGGTTTTAACCCAAAGCCACATGTCATTAGCACCCTGACCGATGGTGCTACTTCCTTTTTCCTTTTCATAGTCGGCCTTGTTTCGCTCGTACTCATCGCGAGTTACGTTGGCGTGCCAACGGTTGGTGCTGGTGTTAGCGTTGCTATTCACTACGATCGCGCCAGTGTTCGCGTTGTTTACACCCAGATTCGTTACATTTGCCCGTGAGTTGTTGGCGTTGTTCGCCGTTCCTCCGCAAGCCCCTAGAATTAAGGCCGCGATGGCTATACTTAGTCCCTTGATCGTCATTTCTTTCCTCCAGTCTTCTCAAAAGGTTGTGTAGCAATAGACTACACATTTCGAACCTGTCTGAATGGAGCAATAGGCATACCAGTTATAAATCGCTGCGTTTATGTGCGGATGACGTCGCCGGGCCCGAAAATCCGCCTTATCTTTGACATAAATGGCTCAGGCACCTATTATTTATAGTTTCGACTCTAGCAGCCGAAGTGTGTCTATATGTTCGAATCGCTGTCCGACAAGCTCAAGAGAACGCTGAAAAATCTGCGTGGCCAGGGGAAATTGACCCCGGAACACGTGGATGTGGCGTTACGCGAGATTCGGATGGCCCTGCTGGAGGCTGACGTCAATTACAAGGTCGCGAAGGATTTCGTCGAATCCGTGCGATCAAAAGCCGAAGGGCAGGAGGTCTGGGAAGGCCTCAATCCGCATGAACAGGTTGTAAAGATCGTCTATGACGAACTAGTCGGCCTGATGGGCGGGACCTCGTCGCGACTGGTTTTCACACGCCAGATCCCGAACGTCGTGATGATCGTCGGGCTTCAGGGTTCGGGTAAGACAACCTCGACCGGCAAGATCTCGAAGTGGCTCGCTACCAACCAGGAGCGAAAGCCGCTATTAGTTTCGGTCGACGTCTATCGACCCGCGGCGCGCGAACAGCTTCGCGTCGTCGGTGGAGCCGTCGGCGTGCCGGTTTTCGAAGACAGATCGTCTAACGATCCGATGACGCTCGTGCGTGGTGCTATGAAGCACGCGCAGGAGATGGGCTTCGATACGTTGATGATCGACACGGCCGGGCGTCTTCACGTCGATGACGAGCTGATGGTCGAGCTCGAGCAGATCAAGGCCGAGACCAAGCCGATCGAAGTTTTGTTTGTCGCCGATGCGATGACCGGTCAGGACGCGGTCCGTTCGGCGGAAGTTTTTCATGAACGTGTCGGCATTACCGGCGTTGTTCTGACAAAGATGGATGGCGATGCACGCGGTGGTGCGGCGTTGTCGATCCGTCAGGTGATCGGTCAACCGGTCAAGTTTGTCGGCGTCGGCGAGAAGTACGACGCGATCGAGCCGTTCTACCCTGACCGCATTGCACAGCGGATCCTCGGGATGGGCGATGTGCTCACGCTGATCGAAGAAGTTCAAGGCAAGATCAGCGAGGACGAGGCTCGCGACCAGCTCGCGAAAATGACGCGTAACCAGTTTACGCTCGAAGATTTCAGATCGCAGTTGGGACAGTTTAAGAAACTTGGTTCGATGTCGAAGTTGATGAAGATGCTGCCGGAGCAGATGACCGGCGGTCTTCAGATCAGCGACGAACAGTCGGCGGAAGTCGACACGCAGATGAAACGGACCGAGGCGATCATCGACTCGATGACGAAGGGTGAGCGAAACGATCATCGAATCCTCGATGCGAGTCGCAAGACGCGAGTCGCTCGTGGATCCGGTTCGACGATCGCTGAAGTAAACCAACTCCTTCGCCAGTACGAGCAAATGCGCAAGATGATGGCGCAGATGAATCGTGGCGGATTGCTTGGCGGACTAGGAAAAAAGATGATGGGCGGACTTGCCGGCGGTTTGGGCGGAATGCTCGGCGGCGGTGGAATGCCGGGACTTGGTGGAATGCTTGGTCCGGGATCGGATCTTGGTGGTGATGAACCGGGCGGTGGTTCGTCGCGAAGCGTTAAGAAAAAGAAGAGACACAAAAAAAGGAAGTAGATGGTTGTTCGTGGTTCGTTGTTGGTTGGGTATTTCAACCGCGACGATCAACGAACAATCAACAACGAACAATTTATGTTAGCAATTAGTTTGATGAGAATCGGTGCGAAGGGTAAGCCCTTCTATAGGCTCGTAGTAAAAGAAAAGCGTTCGAAGCGTGACGGTAAATACCTGGAGAACCTCGGTACTTACAATCCGATGGTCAACCCGGCAGCTGTTGAGTTGAACCACGATCGTATTCAGTACTGGATCGGTGTTGGCGCAAAGCCGACCGAGACGGTCGCGAGCTTGATCAAGAACAACCCGGTAACGCCGGAGGCGTAGTCGGAGGTCGTTCGACTCTTTTCGTGGTGTTTCGTGTATTTCGTGGTTAGGTTTTCGTCGTCGGTGCTCTCAACCTTCGGTGGAAGTAGAAGAAAGAACCACGAAACACATGAAACACCACGAAGAACCGGAGAGGCTCGACACACGCGGCATACTCATGAAGGACGTGCTTGAGAAAATCGTAAAAGCTCTGGTCGGCAATCCCGATGCTGTCGAGATATCTGAGCATTCGGACGGCGGCAAGGTCGTGAAGTTTGGCGTGCGTGTCGCGCCGGACGACGTCGGCCGGCTGATCGGTCGCGAGGGGCGAACGATCAAGGCGATCCGCAGCATTCTGTATTTCGGCGGGCTGAAGAGCGGCAAGCGTTATCACCTCGACCTGATCGAGAACTAGCCGTGGAAGAGCTCGTCGCGATCGCGAAGCTCCTCAAGCCTCGCGGACTGCGGGGTGAGCTTGTAGCGGAACTGCTGACAGACTTCCCGGAGAGGTTCGAGAATCTCGAAACGGTTATCGGAGTGTTGCCTGATGGCACCCGGCGAGACTTGAGAATCGCGGATGTCTGGTTTCAAAAAGATCGCGTCATCCTTCGGTTCGAAGGGATCGATTCGATCGAGCAGGCTGAAACGTTACGCAACGTAGAGATCTGCGTTCCAGAGTCTGAATCGGTTGAACTTGATGAAGACGAGTTCTTCGATTGGCAGCTTGAAGGCTGCGAAGTAAGGACGATCGACGGCGAGAGTATCGGTAAGGTTCTTAAAGTGATGCGGACCGGCGGCACTGAGAACCTGGTGGTCGACGGTGATGGAAAAGAGTACTTGATTCCGTTTGCCGGTTCGATATGCACCGAGATCGACGTCGAAGAGAAGTTGATCCGGGTCGATCTGCCGGAGGGGCTGCTCGAATTTTAGATTTTGGATTTTGGATTTTGGATTGGAACTTGTGATCGAGACCCCGACGTCCAATCCAAAATCAAAAATCCAAAATGAAAGTTGATGTACTAACAATTTTCCCCGAGTTTTTTACTCAGGTCTTTGATTTTGGAATAATTCGCCGGGCCAGGCTCGCCGGGATCGTCGAGATAAACGTCATCGACATCCGCGAGTTTGCGACGGACAAGCACAAGATGGTCGATGATCGACCATTCGGCGGCGGTGACGGAATGGTGTTGAAGCCCGAACCGATCTTTGCCGCGATCGAATCGCTGCTTGGTACAACCGATCGCAGTGCGTACCCCGAGCGAACGAGCGTCGCACTACTTACACCGCAAGGTAGACCGTTGAAGCAAGCGGTCGCGAAAGAGGTTGCGGACAGTGTCGAACATCTGGTCTTGATCTGCGGTCGCTACGAGGGGGTTGATGAAAGGGTCAACGACACGCTCGTGACTGACGAGATCTCGATCGGCGATTACGTTTTGTCGGGCGGGGAACCAGCGGCGGTAGTTCTCGTCGACAGCATCGTGAGGTTGTTGCCGAATGCATTGGGCAGCGACACCTCGGCCGAGAACGACTCGTTCTCCGATGGACTGCTCGATTACCCGCACTACACGCGGCCGGCAGATTTTCAAGGGATGAAAGTTCCCGAAGTTTTGTTGAACGGCAATCATGCCGAAATAGAAAAGTGGCGCCGGGAAAAGGCGCTCGAAAAAACCAGATTAAATAGGAAAGATCTTTTAGAAGGAGCAAATGGTGAAATGTGATACCGACGCGTCGGTATGACCTCTGGCCGAGAATAATATGAATCGTTTAGATAATGTCGAGAAGACGCAGTTACGTGACAACGTCCCTGCGTTTCAGTCGGGCGACACAGTAAAAGTTCACGTCCGCATCCAGGAAGGTAACAAAGAGCGTCTTCAGATTTTCGAAGGCGTCGTGATAGCACGTAAGCACGGTGGTGCACGTGAGACGATCACGGTCCGCAAGGTCAGCTTTGGTGTCGGTGTCGAACGCATCTTCCCGCTGCACGCGACGGTGATCGATCACATCGACGTCGTACGACGAGGCAAAGTCCGTCGAGCCAAGCTATACTATCTCCGCGAGCTCCGTGGTAAGGCGGCGCGTATCAAGGAAAAGGACACGCGTAACAAGACGGCTCAAGCAGCTAAGTAACTAGCCAACGAAAGAATGAAAGACGCGAACAGAAGCGATTCGATAAACGAAACTGAATCGCCTGTTCGCGTCTCCTTGTTTGAAGACGTCGAGATAACCGAGTGCGGTCTTGTTTTTGAAGAGATTGCTTGGAGCGATGGATTCAAATTCGTCGCCGGAGTTGATGAGGTCGGGCGTGGCTGTCTTGCCGGACCGGTCGTCGCCGCCGCGTGTATTCTCGATCCCGGAAAACCACTTCCCGAAGGCCTAAACGATTCCAAACAAGTCGCGGCAAAACAACGAGAAGAGATCGCGGAAGAACTGCGGGTGACAAGCATCGCTTTTGCTATAGGTTCGGTCGACGCAGATGAGATCGATCGCATAAACATTCTCGAAGCGACAAAGCTCGCAATGCATCGCGCGATCGCAGCTCTCGCACCAAGCGCGGATTTTCTGCTCGTCGACGCGTTAACGTTGAAAGGTCTCGGCATTCAACAACGCTCGATAATAAAAGGTGACTCGATCTCCGCCTCGATCGCGGCAGCATCGATCATCGCAAAGACTTATCGCGACGGTCTTATGCAGGCCTACGATCTCGAGTTCCCACACTATGGCTTTGCTTCTCACGTCGGCTACGGAACGAAGTCTCATCTCGAAGCGATAAAGAATCACGGTGCCTGCCATCTTCACCGCAAGACGTTTCATGGTGTAGCAAAGAAAGAGGAATTTACCTTGCCATCAAACGCGAAAGTGGTGTAAAACTACACGCCTAAAAAAATTCCGGCCAACGCAAAATCCGATTTGGATCAGCGTCACATTCACGCAGATAACACACACGCAGGGTTAAAAAGGGGTTGACACAGACGACAAAGTCTCCTGCTTAGTGCATTTATGCGCTGGGCACGTGTTGGCTTTTGCCAACAGTGAGCTCTCCATATAAAAGAGCATTAAAGAAAGGTACAGGGGCTTAGGAGGCCCGAAACAATTACTATGAAACCGATTTTGAAGACTTTTGTTTTTTTCGTTTTGGTTTTCGCGTTCGCTTCGATAGCCGAAGCGCAGGCCACACGTACATGGGTGTCGGGCGTCGGCGATGATGTGAACCCGTGTAGTCGAACTGCCCCCTGTAAAACGTTCGCCGGCGCGATCTCCAAGACTGCAACCAACGGTGAGATCAACTGTCTCGACCCGGCGGGTTACGGTGCCGTTACGATCTCGAAGTCGATCACCATCGACTGCGAAGACACTCAAGGTTCTATTCTCTCTGCCGGCACGAACGGTGTGATCATCAACATCACATCGGTCACCGATACAAAGAAGGCAGTGAAACTTCGAGGGCTTAGTATCAACGGTGTGGGCACTGGAATTAATGGCGTCCGCGTGTTGTCGGCGAATTTTTTAGCCATGGATGAAGTCGTCATCGACGGCGTCACGCAGCATGGCGTCTCGATCGAGACAACGTCGGGCACACCCAAGATCACGATCGATCATTGCAATTTCCGGAGCCTGACCGCCAACGGTATCAACACATTCATCACTGGCGGAACCGTGTCGCTGGCCGTAAGCAATACCGTTGTTTCGGGTAGCGCTACCGGCATCAACCTAAGCAGCAACACAAAGGCGACGATCCATAATTCGGACATACATGCCAACACGACCGGAATCGCCGCATTCCAGGCGTCGGTCGGAGTATCGGGCTGCAACATCACGAACAATACTACCGGGATCTTTTCAAACACCGGCGGTCAGGTTCGCGTGATGGGCAGCATGATCACCGGTAACGGTACCGGGTTGAACGCGGCGGGCGGTACGATCGTCTCGTTCATCAGCAACGTTTTCGACGGAAACACCAGCAACGGTTCGCCGACGTCTTCGCTGCCGATGCAGTAGCAATTTGCCCATACTCCTCCCACTTATTCGCCCGGAGCCACGCCGGGCGAATTTTTTGCGCGAGGTTAGAACGAGATCCACTCAGTCGGTTCTTTGTGATTTGAAAGCGAGACTCTTGTCTGTGAAGGGAAAAGCGGTGCGCGCATCTGAAGTGCGATCTCCGCGGTTAGCCGTGCGAGATGCGGTTCGTTGGCGCGTTGTGAAAGATGTGCGAGGACGATGTGATCCGCGAGACCATCAAAGCCGTTTGATAACCAATCGGCAAGATCCTCATTCGAAAGATGACCGTGTCGTGAAGCGATCCGTTGTTTGAGATCCCAGGTATAAACGGAGCACGTCCGCAACATGTCGCGACTGTGATTTGATTCGACGACGATCGCGTTGCAGCCCGCCAACTTCTCGGAGATCAGTTTTGTAAAGCAGCCGAAATCCATGAGCGTAGCGACTCGAATGCCCTCGCGTTTCGCGACGAATCCAAAGTTGTCTACCGCATCGTGCGGAACACTAAACGGCTCAAAGTCGATATCACCGATGCGAAACTCCCGATTCGACTCGATCGTCTCAACACGCCCGCGCAATGCTTCACGTCGTTTGGTCGCCTCGCTCTCGCCATTGCCATTAAACTCGCCTGCTCGCGTCCAATAGTAAGCATCTTCGGTCAGCGACGAAACGAACACCGGACAGTCAACCGAACGCAGCAAGACACGAAGACCGCCGACATGATCGCTGTGTTCATGCGTGATCAGAATGCCGTCGAGGTCCGCGCAGTCGACGCCGACAATCGCCAACCGTTTGAGGATCTCACGCGCACTAAGACCAGCGTCGACAAGCACGTTCGTTGTTTCGCTTGAGATGAGGACTGCGTTTCCGGTAGAACCGCTGCCGAGGACGGTGAATTTCATGCTTCGGTTTTTTGGTGTCGTGAGCGTAACGCCTTAGCCATAACCCGGGACGAGAACGAGTTCGGGACGATCGTTCCCGCGACCGCGCCGATAAAGTTTACCCAACCCGATACGACCTTCGTCTTCCTTTTCGCCACCGCGTTCATCGCAGTGTCGATAACTTCCTCAACGGTCTGCTGACCCTTTACCTGTATCGGACGCTCGATCTTCGCCGCTTCGAAAAAGTTAGTCTTTGTGGAACCCGGGCAAAGCGCGAGTACGAGGATTCCGAACGGCCGATTCTCCTCGGCGATCGCTTCGGAGAACGATGACACGAATGCCTTGGTCGCTGCGTACGTCGCCATAAACGGTATCGGCTGAAAGCCCGCGGCCGACGAAACGTTGATGATCGTCCCGCGACGTCGTGTTCTCATTCCCTGCAAGTATCGATGCGTGAGCGCGACCAATGCCGAGATGTTTAGATCGATCATCTGGAGTTCGCGTTCGAGCTCGAGCGCCGCGAAGTCGCCGGACGAACCAAACCCCGCGTTGTTGATCAGCCAGTCGATCTCCCAGCCGTTCGTTTCGGTTTCGCTGACAAGCTTATCGACGGAGCCCGGTTCAGTAAGATCGAGCGCGACCGGGTGACATGTGATGCCGTGCTTGGACGAAAGCTCGTCGCACAGCTCCCGCAACTTTACTTCCGAGCGCGCGACGAGTACGAGATTGTGCTTCTCCGCCGCGAGACGTTTTGCAAACGCCTCGCCGATACCGCTCGACGCACCTGTTATGAGGGTGAATTTCATTAAACTTCTTCGACGTCCGGCTGAAGCGAGTAATATATCGACGACGCTGCTGCACCGATTATAACCAACGTCCCGACCGCTCTAATAATTCCCGCGACAGTCTTTGTTGATCCGATCAAACCCGTTGCCGTGAGAAGGTAGTTCCAGTCGTGAAAACTTCCTTCACTTCCGGTGAAGCCGCTCGTCAAGACCAATCGCATGACGACTGCGTCGGCCGCGTATATCCAGACATTCAGAATGCTCTGCCCGACCCAGAGCGTCACGATCGCCGCCGAGTAGTATTGATGGCGCCAGATAAAGTATCCGACAAACACCAGCGGGAAGATCACCTGGAAGAGCGAGCCGCCGGCAATTCCCATAAACTCACCGAGCGGTCGGAAAAGAAGATGACCGGTCTCGTGGATCGGCAAGTCGACAAGGTCGAGAAAGCTTCCTGCCATCGGATCGTAAGCGATCCACAAAAAGTAGATGGTCAATAGAACGGCGAAGATGAGCTTCGGGTAGTTTGGTGTCATCTGACGGCAACTGCTTTCTTGCGACAAGGGTCAGAACCGCGAGCGGTAGCGACCGGGTATCCCCGAACCAACCATGATCGCACGTGGCCGAAGGGCGACCCGGTCGCTACCGCTTCCGGTTCTGACTCGTGCCGCTAAGGCGTAAAGAAAATCAGAATACTAAACGATCCACGAATTTGGTCTTCTCATTTCCATTTCTCCCGAGAAACTCCTCTTTCGAGATCGTGTAGAACGCACACTCGGCACCGTAGTGCTCTTCGACCTTCTCGTACTGCATCCCGAGCTTTTCCATGATGTGCATCGACGGCCGGTTCCCCATATGAGCGACCGCGACGATGCGGTCGAGGCCGTGGTTTGTGAAACCGTGCATCATCCACGCACGGGCCGCCTCCGTACCGATGCCCTTACCCCAATAATCTTTGATCATGCTGTAGCCGACCTCGATATCGTCGGTTCCGTCCAACGGCTGCAGTCCGGCAGATCCGATCATCTCGCCCGTCGGTCGCCAAAGCATCGCGCACATGCCAAAGCCGTGCGTGTTGTAACACGAGATGTAAAACTTGATCCGTTTCTCGAGAGCTTCGGGATTTTGCAGTTTGGTGCCGCCGAGATACTTGTTTACATCGGGGTCCGACCGCTGCTCGATAAGCTGCGGCAGGTCGTCAATCGTAAATCTACGGAATATCAAACGCTCGGATTCGATCATAGACGGCCTCGAAAACTGTCACGGAACGAGTTGCTTCGGTGTTTAGAATATAGGGAACAACAAGTTACTTAAGATTATCACCCAGGAGAACGATATGGAACGCTCGATCGAATCCCGACGCGATTTTCTCAGACAGGCCTCCCTTGCCATCGCACTGCC
>DATEOJ010000109.1:0-13100 GCA_035274235.1 Pyrinomonadaceae bacterium | reverse complement strand
CCCTCGATGAGGTACGGACCGATCATCTTCCCGACCATCTCCGTCTCGTCGGTGACGAGTCGCGAGAAATCCATTGCCGGTTCTTCGATAAAGTTTTCTGCCTGTTTGTCGGAGCGGAGCAGGGCGGTTACTTGATCCATGATCGCCTCATCGCCTCCGGCGTGTTCGAGAACAAATGACGCGCGATCATCGGTCGGAAGCTCGACGGCTTCGCTGAAGATGTCTTTGACGAGTTTCCACTTTTCAGGGTTCATTACTACATCGGCGAGCGACGGACGGTTTACTCGTCAGAAATTCGGTTGTGCAGCCAGGCTTTTGCGATGCGCCATTCGCGTTTCACGGTGGCCGGTGAAATGTGCAGCACAACCGCAGTCTCTTCAACCGTCAATCCGCCGAAAAAACGCAGCTCGACGATCCTCGCCTGCTGCTCATCGATCTCCGCAAGCGCCCGAAGCGCGTCGTCAAGCAGTACAACATCGACCTCGTTCTTCTCCGACGAAAAACTGACCGCATCATCGAGCGAAACCTTCTGTGCTCCACCTCCACGCTTTTGCCGGTTACGGCCGCGGGCGTGGTCAACCAGAATATGCCGCATCGTCTGCGATGCAACTGCAAAGAAATGCGCTCGGTCCTGCCAACTGACATTAGAGATGTCGATCAGCTTCAGATACGCCTCGTTAACCAAAGCCGTCGGCTGCAGAGTGTGACCGGATTGCTGTTTACGGAGATACTGCGCGGCCACCTTATGAAGCTCGTCGTAGACAAGTGGTATCAGGTCATCGACTGCCTGCTGGTTTCCACCACTCCATGACTGGAGTATTCGAGTTATGTCCGGTGCGTGATCGGCCAAGAAAACTCCTTAGTCCCGCCAATTGAACGATTTGGAAAGTTTGATTATACGTGATTTCAACATCATTGAAAAAAAGTCGACGTTCGGTGAGCCCATTTTCGAAGAAATGTCGTTGAGGACGGTAGATGGACAATTCAAAGCTTGTGTGTGAAAGCTTGCCGGCGCTAATCACAGACCCCAGCCTGCTACGCCACCACGTTTTGAAGTTCCGAAATCCCTCGATTCCAGGAGAACTTGAAAATGTACAACGGTAACTCTAAAGCCACTTGGCTAATTCGTTCACTTATCGTCTTTTTATTCTGTGCAGGAGGTGTAAGCCTTGTTGCCGCGCAGGGAGCGATTCCGGCCTTTAATAAGAAGACACCGGGATTTATTGACGACAATTTTAATCCGGTACTCGGCGGTCTGACAGGCACCGGTAGCCGAATTCTTGTTCAGCCCGACGGAAAGCTCCTGGTAGCAGGCAATTTCCAGCTCGCCAACGGCATGAACAAGAACGGCATCGCCCGTTTCAACGCCGACGGCACGCTGGACGCGTCGTTCAACAGCAGGAGTGGTGCGAATGGGTCGATCAACGCGATAGCCCTCCAGTCAACCGGCAAGATCCTCATCGGCGGCGCTTTTACTGCTTTTGGGGGGCAGACGGTTGGCAACATAGCTCGTCTGAATAGTGATGGAACGCTGGATACCGACTTCAACTCGAACGGAGTCTACAGCACTAGCGGAGCGAACAGCACGCTCACGTATATCGTCGTCGGGACGAACGATCAGTTTTACATCGGCGGTAACTTCACAAACTATAACGGCGTAGCTATCACGCGGCTCGCCCGTCTCAACGCAAACGGCAGCCTGGACACGACGTTCGCTGTCGGTACGGGTCTTAACAGTGCCCCCTCCGTCATTGCAATAGCACCCGACGGTAAGATTCTGGTCTCCGGATTCCAATCTACCTATAACGGGACAACTCAGATCCGGCCGCTCATTAGGATCAATGCAGACGGCACCCTCGACGCAACGTTTACCGTTAACACAGGCGCTAACACCGTAGGACCGAACTCTCAGGCCCGCTACATTGAGGTTCTTCAAGATAACAAGATCCTTATCGGCGGCGACTTCGCCACTTATAGCACTACCGCGAGGGCGGGCATGGCTCGTCTTAATTCGGATGGCACGCTCGACACGACTTTTGACGCAGCTCTCACCAACACCGGCTCGGTTCGAGTCGCTTGGGTCTCCAGACAACCCGATGGAAAACTGATCATTGTAGGTCTATTCAATAACGTGGGCGGTGTAGGTCGCGTTGCCATCGCACGTATTAGCGCGGACGGTGCACTGGATACAACGTTTAATGCGGGTACCGGGCCAACCGGAAGCCCGAGTGGTGTTATCAACTCGCTCGGCCTACAGGCGGACGGAAAACCGGTTATTACCGGCACCTTCTCGACCTTTAGCGGAACGGCTCGCTCGGCTATGGCCCGTCTTAACATAGACGGTTCGATGGATACCGGAATGGTACCAAGTCTCAACGCGAAAGCCGATGTTTTTGCAATCGCACGCCACACCGACGGGAAGCTCTTTCTCGGCGGAAACTTTAGTTCAGTTAATGGCACCGCGACCGCAAACTTCGTGAAGCTTAATGCTGACGGCTCGACTGACTTGAGTTTCAATGCGGGCACAGGCCCCAACTCACCGATCCAAGCGATCGGTGTCCAGTCGGACGGCAAAGCGATCATCGTGGGCAACTTCACGCAATATAACGGAGCAGCGGCCGTTCGAATTGCTCGTATCAACACCGACGGAACGATCGACTCGTCGTTCAATGTGGGTACCGGTTTCCCGGCCCCCTCCCAATTCGACTTACTCGTGCAGTCTATCGTTGTGCAGCCGGACGGCAAGGTTCTCATAGGTGGCGGTTTCACTACGTATAACGGAACACCGGCCGCTCGAATAGCCCGCCTCAACACCGACGGCACCCTCGACGCCACCTTTAACGCGAGCATCGGCACCGGACCCAACCAATCGGTTCTTAGAATCGCGCTTCAGAACGACGGCAAGATCATCCTGGCGGGCGACTTCTCAAGCATCAACGCTGTGAATAAAGGACGTATCGCACGGCTCAATGCTGATGGAACCAACGACGCGTCATTCGACAACGGGGGTGTGGGTTTCGCCGGTCGCATCAACGATGTGGCTGTTCAGGCGGACGGGAAAATCGTCGTGGGTGGATCGTTCTCCACATTCAACGGATCCGCTCTGAATCAAGTAGCACGATTGAACTCGAACGGTTCCCGCGACACGAGCTTCGACCCAACCGGTGTCTTCAGCAATTCAGACGTTGCATCGATCGTCCCGACCCCGGAAGGAAAGTATATTGTCGTAGGGTCTTTCACGACCGCTGCGGGTCTGCCAAAGAACCGTATCGTACGGCTTCGCGCGAATGGTTCGCTCGACCCGAAATTCGTGACCGGCCTTGGCCCGGCAGGTTCAGGTGTGGGTGTCTCACACATCGTTCCGCACAATGGTCGATACATCATCGGCGGCTCGTTCTCAACCTTCAACACAAGCGCACGCACGAGTCTCGTTTCGATCTCGAACACAACGAAAGCTCCAGTGGATTATGACGGAGACGGCCGATCCGATTGGGCGATCGCCCGTCACACCGGTGGTCAAACTCCGTTTACTTTCTGGATCAATTACAACGACACGGCCAATGCCGATGACGTCACATCGTTCGTCTTCGGTATCTTTACTGTGGACGGACTGCAGCCGGGCGATTTCGACGGGGATGGTATGACCGACGTCGCCGTCTGGCGTGCATTTACGGGCCCGGATGGAACCCCTCCCGGATATTGGATCACCTTTAGTTCGACAAATACGACAAGAATGATCCCGTTCGGACTAACCGGCGACCGCAATGTTCTCGAAGACTATGACGGAGACGGCAAGGACGATATGGCAATATACCGTGTTCCTGAAACACAATCGGGGCCCGGAACATGGTACTACCGCGGCAGCTTCAACAATCCCAATGGCAACCTTACCGTCGTCCCTTGGGGAATGCGCTACGGCGATCAGGCTGACCAGGCCGATGATCTGTACCCTGGCGATTTCGATGGCGACGGGAAGGCTGACTTTCGTGTACAGCGCCGTGCGGATATTAGCGTTCCGACGAGTAACACACCGGCGATCTTCTACACGCTGACGGCGGCGGGAAAAGTGTCCTACGACTACTTCGGATGGGCGAGCGATCGCAGCATTCCCGGCGACTATGATGGCGATGGTAAGACCGACATCGCGATCTCCCGTGGCTTCAACATGTCGTGCGCCGCTTGTGTTACCACGTGGTACATCCGTTACACAAGCGGTATTCCCGATGCCACTTTCCAGTGGGGTGCGGGAGCGCTTGACCAGTTCGCTCAGGGCGACTATGACGGAGACGGCATTACCGACCCGACCGTCTACCGCCGGGCCGGCGAGAATAACTTCTACGTACTTCGGTCGAGTGACCAGGCGATGGGAGTCTTTCACTGGGGAGCGGATACCTCAGAAGTGTGCGGCTTCCAGAATTGCGACATCGCGATCGCTACCTACAACAACCGCTAACGGCCATCGCGTTCAGCTTAGATAAATCTCCCCAATACCGATCAGGCATGAGAGTTCCACAGCTCTCATGCCTGATTTTTTTGGCTTCAGCCGGCACCGTAGCTGACAGTGCCTTTAGCCGTGGGTGAAGCCCGAAGGGCAGAGCCCACGGTAAGGATTACGAACGCAATGCTGTCGCGTTAGCGGCAGGTGCACGGCGGCGTCTGTTTTGGCAACCACGATCAGCCGCGGTTGTCGACGGGGGGCACTTACCGCTGACGCGGCAACGACGCGTTGTCTGCCGTCTACCGTGGGCTCCGCGAAGCGCTCCACCCACGGCTAAAGGCATCTGTCCGCTACGCGGCCGGGTTCGGTCGTTCCGCTACGCAAGCTGCCGGACTCCTTAACTCAATGCAACGTCCGTTAATTGATCCCGTTCATGTTAATCGGAAAAATATAGCGCGCGTGAGCCCCTTTTTCGGGGAACGTCGTTAATGATAGTAGAGGACATTCAATAACGTGTCGTGCAGCTTGCCGGACTGCTGACCAATTTCAGAACCTGCCAAGTACCGCTCGTTTTTGACCTTCACATAACAATTTTTTTTCGGTCGGTTGCGACTTTCGACAACCGAAGGGGGAGTTTTTTGCAGTCCCTCCTGTGATACAGCAGATTGCTGCCTACACCACCCGTTGACGGAGTGATCCGGAGAAACGGTTAGTAAGCTTCAGATTTTGCCTTTCGCAGTTGATCTCAAAACATGGGGGCGTACGCCCTCATGTTTTGAGAAACCACGCAGGGATTCGATCAGAGAGGTAACGATAAAGGGAAGGATTTTTACAAATAACCTTTAAGAAAGGCCAAGCAGGGATTCGATCAAACGGGAACAGACGCAGAGGAAAAAAGACATGTTAAAGACCTATCATAAAAGACTTAACAAAATTATTTATTTGTCCGTCGCTATCCTTCTTGGCGTAGCAGCGTTCGCAACTTTTCAAATTCCACGGAGTCAGGCTAGCCCGGGCCGCAGCGATGCGGCTCCCACACAACCGGCTTTTGTCGATGCGGACTTCAATCCCGTGATCGGCGGTTCGGCCGGTCAAATTGTTCGCAGCTTTATTCAGGCTGATGGCAAGACGATCATCGTCGGTGCTTTCTCGGTGCTGAATGGAACGAACAAGAATGCGATCGCTCGATTCAACACTGACGCCACGCTCGACACAAGCTTCAACTCGGGTGCCGGTCCGAACGACTCGGTCTTTACCGTCGCTCAACAGGCGGACGGAAAACTTCTCATCGGCGGACTCATGACCGCCTACAACGGCGTCTCGGTTGGACGTATTGCACGACTTAATCTGGATGGCTCGCTCGACATGACGTTCAACTCAGCCGGTCTCGGTTTCAACCCCGACGCTGGAGCGAACAACCAGATCGGCGATATCGAGGTCATGGCCGACGGCAAGATCATGATCGGCGGTTTGTTTACCACCTACAACGGCACCGCGATAAGTCGTGTCGCCCGCCTCAACTCCAATGGCACCCTGGACAACACATTTCAAGTTGGGACCGGTCTCAGCAACGGCGAGATCACTGTGATCACCGCGGCCCCGGAAGGTAAGGTTTACATCGGCGGAAACTTTCAGAGCTATAACGGAACCGTAAGCCCGAGGCTCGCCCGCCTAAACAAAGACGGCACGATCGACACTTCCTTCCTCGTCGCCAGCGGCGCCAATCAGACTGTCCGCTCGATAACGGTTCAGCCTGACGGAAAGGTAATCGTCAGCGGTTTAATGACGGCGTTTGGCGGCTTCCCCGCGAACGGCATCATTCGCTTGAACACCGACGGTTCCGTTGACCAGACGTTCGCCGTCGCAGGCCTGGACGCGGTCGTGATCGCAGTCGCTCTTCAGCCGGATGGAAAAATGGTTATCGGCGGAAGCTTCACCCAAATTGCTAACGCCACTCGACAGTGTTTGCTTCGCGTCAACGCGGACGGTACGAACGATGCGACGTTTGATCCGGGAACAAGTGTTGGACCCCAGATCATCAATGACATCAAGTTGCTCGGCGACGGGAAACTTGTTCTAAACGGAACGTTCACCATTTACCGCGGCACTGGCAACGGCGGAGCTATTCGCATCAACGCTGACGGAACGCTCGATACAAACCTCGCGAACAATAGCGCAGCGGTTGGTAATTTCACTACACTCACCCCTCAGGCCGACGGCAAGATCATCGTCGGCGGAAGCTTCTCGTCAGTCAGCGGAACGCCCAAGCTGAACTTTGCTCGTCTTAACGCTGACGGCTCGAACGACACCAGCTTCAACACCGGCACCGGCCCCAACTCGACGGTGACCTCGTCTGTGGTCCAGCCGGATGGCAAGGTCATCGCCGCTGGAAACTTCTCGCAGTTCAACGGAACGGCAGCGAATCGCATCGTCCGTCTGAACGCAGACGGAACCATCGACACCAGCTTCATCACCGGAACCGGCATGAACAGCAGCGTCGAGGCGATGCTGCTTCTCGCAGACGGAAAGATCCTCGTCGGCGGAAACTTCACAACGTACAACGGCACTACAGTAAATCGGTTCATGCGTCTGAACACGGACGGCACACTCGACACAAGCTTTAGCACGGGCACGTCAGCGAGCGGTATCGTTCGACAGATCACCCTTCAGCCGGATGGCAAGATCCTGATCGGCGGTTCGTTTACGGCTTACAACGGTACTACGCGAAATCGGATGGCGAGGCTCAATGCCGATGGTACGCTCGACACGACTTTCGATCCTGGCGTTGGACCAAACAATAACGTCCTCTCGTTCGCCCTTCAAGCGGATGGAAGTATCGTTATCGGCGGTACGTTCAATTCGGTCGCGGGAACACCAAAGACAAAGTTGGCCAAGCTGACCTCGACCGGTTCCCTCGACACGACCTTCGACCTCGGTGGCTCAGGGTTCGGTCCGGGAACGGCACCGGGTCCGACGCGTCTCCTCGCAGTTGAGAATGGTAGGACGCTCGTCGCCGGCAATTTCACGACCGTCAATGGCCAGATAAAAAACCGGATCATCCGCGTTAATCCGAACGGATCGATCGACCACACTTTCCTCACGGGTCAGGGTGCGATCGCTTCGCCTGCTCTGACGATCGGTTCGCTGGTTCGCCAACCAGACGGCAACATTTTGATCGGTGGTCAGTTCACGATCTTCAACACGACGGCGCACAGCGGTCTCGCTCGATTCAAGAACGCGACCGACACCTTCGCCGACGTGGACGGCGATGGCATGACCGACTTCTCGGTGCTCGTTCGCCCCGGCCCCGTCGGAGAGTGGACATGGTGGATGACGAACAGCAGCAACGGCTCAACGAGCGTCGTGAACTTTGGTCTGAGTCCGGAGGACATTCCGCAGCCCGGCGATTTCGACGGCGACGGTAAGGATGACATCGCGGTCTGGCGTAACGCTCCGTCCGGCCAGGCGAGCTCGTATTACATCATGCAGAGCAGCACGGGTACGGTGCGAGTTATCCCGTTCGGACAATCCGGTGACGTCGCGGTAACGGAAGACTATGACGGCGACGGTAAAGACGATCTTTCAGTGTGGCGGGCGCCCGCCTTCGGGTCTACGGGTCAAGCTACCTGGTTTTATCTGGGTAGCTTGAACAACCCGAATAACAACGTGACGTTCGTTCCCTTCGGAATGCGCTATGGCACGGTGCAAGAGGATCAGGTCGACGAACCGTATCCGGGCGATTTTGACGGCGACGGCAAAGCGGACTTCCGCGTACAGCGTAGAGTCGACACATCGGCAAAGTCGTTGAGCACGCCGAGCGTCTTCTACACGCTCACCGCAACGGGCAACTTCTCGTACGACTACTGGGGTTGGGCAGGCGATCGTCTTCTTCCGGGCGACTACGACGGCGACGGCAGGACCGATCTGGCGGTCGCACGCGGACACGACGTCTCGCCGGGCGGAATCACCTGGTGGATCCGTTACTCCAGCGGCCGACCCGACGCAGCGATCAATTGGGGATTGGGAGTTGACGACGTTTTCGCACAAGGCGATTACGACGGTGACGGCATTACCGATCTAGCGGTTTATCGTCGGGCAGGCGAGTACAAGTTCTACGTCCGACGCTCGACCGACGGCGGCATGATGGTCTACCACCTCGGTAATTCGGATGACAGCATCCCGTTGGCCAATTACAACAACCGCTAAGGCGGTTACAGGCTCTCCACGGTGAGGATCTCTGGCGGAGTTATCCGGCAACCCTCCTCCGTTGGTCCTTCCGTGGAGACAAAGGCCGTGTTCAGCTTAGGCTGAACACGGTCTTTCTCGTTTTAAACAAATGGTTGAGACATCGGGGGGGCACAAGCCGGCTTGTAAGTAAGGGCGATATCGAGTGTTGTCGCTGATCACGCCGTGCGGTGTGCAAAAAAGGCCGGCTACTCAAACGGAATTGATGAGACGTTGCCGACAACATCACCGCGTCGATTCTTGATTTGCATCGGCGACAATTCCGGTAGGTCATCGCTCGCGAGAACACCGAACTTCTTCAGCAGCTCCACCGCAATGACAGGACGCGCGCGACGATCGTCACCGTCCTCGACCTTTAACGCGATCGCCAAGCCGGTCGGCCATTTCTCGTCAGGCAAAATAGCGCAAAGCCAAACTCCGTCGGCACCGACCTTTGAAATTATCTTGCCCGGCGCCGCCTGCATCAGGATCGTGTCGAGACGCTCGTTACCGCCGATCAACTCGGGAAAGCTGCTCATCGCGGATACGAGACGCGAACATGCCGCACGAACATCCTCGGGAAAATCATCGGGCGGTCGGATCAGATTGAGGAACGTCCTGGCCATCGCAGAGATCGGAAGGGCGAAGTTCGGTGCGGCACAGCCGTCCGTTCCGATCTTTATCTTCTTCGAAGACACCCCGGAAAAAAGCGCGATCGTTTCGAGTATTGCCTGCTGGATCGGGTTATCGATGCTGTCGTAGTCTGCCAACTCGGCACCGATGTGTTTTGCGAAGGCGAGCATTGCAGCGTGCTTGCCGGAACAATTGTTATGAAGTTGGTTTGGATGTTCCCCTGCACGAAGCATCCGTTCGCTCTCCTTTTCGTTGAACGGCAGATGCGACCCGCATCGAAGGTAGGCTTCGCTCAGTTCGGCCCTCTCGAGCATCAACTGTGCGACGCGAACGTGTCGAGCCTCGCCCGAGTGAGACGCACACGCGAGGGCGATCTCTTCTTCCGAGTAACCCAAAGCATCGCACGCTCCGCTCGTGATGAATGGAAGAGCCTGGAACGGTTTGCATGCAGATCGGAAAAACGTAACTGTTTCCGGCGAGCCAAGACTCATGACGGTCTCACCGTCGCCGATGATCGCGATCGCGTGTCCGCGATGAACGGATTCGACCGTTTCGCCGCGGGTGACATTGGCCAGAACTGCAGTTGGCATAAGAATTTTACTGCCGAGACGCAGAGACGCAGAGACTAAAAACGTGTCGGTCGTGTTCTAAAATTCGATCCTTATCTTATCCGCGAGCCGTGCTCTTCTTCTCTCCGCGCCTCTGCGTCTCTGCGATAAATTGCTTCCCGGATTCAATCATCTCCGCGGCATGTGTCCGAGCAGACTCGGTGATCTTTTCACCGGCAAGCATTCGCGCGATCTCCTCGATGCGTTCTTCCTCGATCAATTCGCGGATCGCGATCCTCGTCTTGTTGCGGCCCATGCTTTTTTCGACGGCAAAGTGACGGTCGGCAAGCGCCGCGACCTGCGGTTGGTGAGTGACGCAAAGCACTTGTTGTGAACGTGCGAGCTGCTTGAGTTTTAGACCGACCGACTCAGCAACGCGACCGCCGATGCCCGTGTCGATCTCATCAAAGACCGAAGCCTTCTCGGCCTCGCTGGTCTTTGCGGTCGTCTTCAAGATCAACATCAGTCGCGACGCTTCACCGCCCGACGCGACCTTCACGAGAGGTCTTGGCGATTCGCCGGGATTCGCCGAGAAGTAGAACTCAACACGGTCAAAACCGTTCGCGCTGAAATGCGTGTCGGCGTCATCTTCGGGTTCGCTCACCCGCACTTCAAACTTCGCCTTTTCCAACGCGACGGCTTTCAAGCTCGTCTCCACTTCTTTCTCAAACCGTGTCGCCGCGGCAACGCGTTTTTCATGAAGAGCGGCCGCGGTCTGTAGATATGCGATTCGCTCTGTGGCGAGCTTTTTCTCCAACTGCTGTTCCCGAAACTCCGCGGTCTCAATATTCGAGAGACGTTGTTGCGAATCGGCCAAATGCTCGAGCGCGGATTCGACAGTTCCGCCGTACTTGCGCGTCAGGCGGGCGATCTCCGCCAGGCGATTCTCGATCTCCTCGAGGCGGGTCGGCGAAAACTCCAGGCTGTTCCGGTAATCCCGCGCCGTCGTTGCAAGATCTTCAAGGACCGCACGGGCGGTCGCAAGGGGCTCGCGATAATCCGCGAACGCAGAGTCAAAGCTCGCCAGTTCGTCGATCTTTCGTGCCGCACGCTCGAGCGTGGCGAGCGTCGAAGCGTCCTGTTCGTAAAGCAGCGTGTAAGTATCGCCGGTCAACGTCGAAAGCTTCTCGACGTTACTCAGTTTTCGCTTCTCTTCATCGAGCTCGGCATCCTCACCCGTCGTTAAGCCCGCGCGACCGATCTCTTCAACCTGAAACTTCAAGATATCGAGAAGCTGCAGTTTGTTCGATTCATCGCGCCGGAGCGACTCAAGCTCGTTTCGTGTCGCGGACCACTCACGATACGCCTCGGCACAACGTGCTCGCTCGGCATCAACCGACGCGAATGCGTCGAGCAGTTCGAGATGCGTCGCCGGATCGAACAACGACGCCTGTTCGCCCTGCCCGTGGATATCGACGAGGAAGGCTCCGACGCGTTTGAGAAAACTTTGAGTAACGAGTTGGTTATTTACAAAGACGCGGTTTTTTCCGGAGAGTGATAGTTCACGACGAACGATCAGCTCGCTGCCGTCGATCTCGATACCGCTTTCGTCAAAGATCGACCTGAGATCAGTCGATGTACTCAGCGAGAAGAGTCCTTCGATCGTCGCTGACTGCTCGCCTTCCTTAACAAGATCGCTGGAGACGCGATCGCCTGTCAGAGCTCCAAGGCTGTCGACGATGATCGATTTGCCCGACCCCGTTTCGCCAGTCAGAAGATTCAATCCATCGCCGAACTCGACCTCGAGCGAGTCGATCAACGCGATGTTCTTGATCTTGAGAAGCGTGAGCATCGTCTAAGTGTACGACAGCGTTTTTGGCGTGTCGTCTGTCAGCATTCAGAAATTAGACCGCGTAGCGGGCAGATGCGTTTTGTCGTGGGCTCCATCCTCCGGACTCCACTCACGGCCAAAAGGATCTGTCCGCCACGCGGCCGGGCGGAACGCGGCGATGAAAGAAAGCCGTGGCGGACCCTTCGCATATCACACCGAATACACGGAACGCGAAACGCGATCGTTACTCGCTGAGATAACTAATCACCCACCAAATGAGGAAAGCGAGTAACCCAACCACCGGCAACGCATACGTCCAGATCGCCAGAAAGGCTCCTTCACGCTTAAGAGAAAAACGGAGATATTCCTTCATATGGTGCCGTTGCTATTCACGCTCGCGATTCGGAAAAAGTTCCCCGCCCTTTACCCATTTCCCGAGCGAAAAGATCGCGTCGGGAGGAAATTGTTTTTCCAGCTCCGGCGCCTTCCAATCGATCTGGCGATCTTTCCGGAAAAACATCAGATCAGCTCGGTCGCCGACACGGACCGAGTTCCCGCTTCGTGCGACGACGTAATAACCCGACGCGTCGAAATCGCTCAGTCCCGCAGATGAGTTCAAGCTCTCCACCTTCCGGATAAAAGCCGGAGCAATGAACTCCTCACGGCGACGATCGACATTGATCGCAATATCCGCAGTCCTTGTGTTGCCGGTCGCTCGATCGACTATCGATCCATTCCTAAAAACAAAATAGAAAAGCGAGCCGGAAGAATTTGCCGGAAGGTTGAGATAGCTGGCCGGGCTAACGGTGGCTTCACTACCGTCGGCGATTGACTTCATCGACGTCAGCATCGCGACAAAATTCATCTTTACGAGAAACATTTCGTCGCGGCCGTGCCACGCACCGGTCTCGATCAGTATCACGGGCGTACCCCACGCGGAGAAGTTGTCGCCAAACGCGCTTGGCGTCCAGTCATCGCCGTATCGTCCAATGTGACCCGCCATATACGGCTCGATCGCCGAGACCATTGCCGAGACGAGTCGTTTATTTCGCTCGTGCCCAGTACTCGTCGTCTTCGACGCGTCACCGTAAACAACGAGGAAAGAGATCGCGGCTTGTTTGTTGGTTGGACCCGCCGTCGTTAGTGAGTTTTGGTTGTGAAGATTGAAACCGATGTCGGGTGCCCAATCGTCGCGAAGTTTCTTGAGTAGTCTCGCCTCAGGAGTTTGCAGATTGCGTGCGTCGCGATTGATATCGATGCCCTGCAAGTTGCGCCGTTGATACAATTCCGCACCGTCCGGATTCAACATCGGAACCGCGCGAATGGTCATCGTGCTGCTGATCTTTTTCACCCATTCTTTGTCACGGTTCTTTTGGAGAACGGTGAACACGTCGATGAGAGCAGATGTCGCGGTCGGCTCATCGCC
>DATEOJ010000108.1:0-2884 GCA_035274235.1 Pyrinomonadaceae bacterium | reverse complement strand
CGAACTGAGGAAAGCAGTCGAGATATGAAGAAAACCTTCTTTCAGATAAACAGGATGGATTGTCCATCGGAGGAGAATTTGGTGCGCGTGAAGCTCGATGGAGTGGCGGGGATCAGACATCTCGATTTCGACATTCCTAATCGTCAGCTGACGGTTTTTCATGACGGACAGCTTGATCAGATCGAGTTTCGGATAGGCGAGCTTGATCTTGATAGCAAAACAATTAAGACCGAGGAAGTCGACGATATCCCATTTGACGATGACCGACGAAGCCAGCGGAAATTGTTATGGATCGTGCTGGCGATCAACTTTGGCTTCTTTGCGATTGAAATGACTACCGGGTTTATTTCCGGCTCGATGGGACTAATCGCCGATAGCCTCGACATGCTCGCCGATGCATTCGTATATGCCATTAGTCTGTTCGCAGTCGGTGGAACTCTCGCGAGAAAGCGGAATGTTGCGAGGCTTGCCGGATATTTCCAGATCACTCTAGCCGTCGTTGGCTTTATTGAGGTTGTACGAAGGTTCATAGGGGTTGAGGAACTTCCGGACTTTCTCACGATGATAATAGTCTCAACGTTGGCACTGGCGGCAAATGGCTTTTGTCTCTATTTGCTTCAAAAGTCGAAAAGCAAGGATGCCCACATGCAGGCGAGCACGATCTTTACTTCGAACGACGTGATCATCAATTTGGGCGTCATCACGGCGGGCATTTTGGTCAATCTGATCGGTTCAAACAAGCCCGACTTGATTATCGGGACAGTCGTGTTCGTTGTGGTTATACGCGGGGCAATTAAGATTCTACGACTAGGAAGATGAAACTAATTCGTATCGAAAAAGCACTGATGAACAATCCGGTCGATGCTTTCGTTCACGGGCACCATGAAGTGAGGGCAAGAAGGCGCTTGAGATCGGCGCCGGTCGCAGAGTCGGCACGGAGATAATCTTGAACGTTTCCGAGCCGATGAGATTCATGTGTTTGAGCTTTATCCAATAATGACCGACATCGGTCAGGGCTGGGTTTACCGAACCTTCCTAAAGCATCCGAACGAGAACCGATTTAGCGGGGATGCCTTTGTTACTGAGCTTGAAAGAAGGGAATAGTGGTCGGGGACAATAGACAATTCTGGCTCTTGAACGACCTCATCATGGGCGTCGGAACTTTGGCTCAGAAAGACATAAATTAATGATTAACGCACTTATACGCTTCTCCATAGCACAAAAACTGGTAGTGCTCCTGCTCGTCGCAATAATGGCCGCCGCGGGTGCATACAGCCTGATAAATCTACCAATTGACGCCGTGCCTGATGTAACCAACGTTCAAGTTCAGGTTCTGACGAGTGCTCCGAGCCTCGCGCCGCTCGAGATCGAACGGCAGATCACGTTCCCCGTCGAAGTGGCAATGTCCGGGATTCCGGGCGTCGAAGAAATACGCTCGGTGTCGAAATTCGGCATTTCAAACGTCACAATCGTTTTCGAAGAATCAACCGATATCTATTTCGCACGCCAACTCATTCTCGAACGTATGGCGACCGCTCGGGAAAACATCCCGCCCGGTATAGGTGCGCCGGAGATGGGGCCGATCGCGACGGGTTTGGGCGAGATCTATCAATACGAAGTTCGTGCAGAACCGGGAAGCAACTACACCGCGACCGATCTCAGAACGATCCACGACTGGAATATTCGGCGTCAGTTGATGGGCGTTCCCGGCGTGACCGAAGTTAATTCCCACGGAGGTTATGGCAAACAGTACGAAGTCCGTCTCTCACCTGAAAAGCTGCAGTCGTATGGGTTAACCCTTCACGATGTCCACGAGGCGGTGACCGCAAATAACGGCACGGTCGGCGGCGGTTATATCCAGAAAGGCGCGGAGCAATATTTGTTGCGGGGCGTCGGTCTTATTGAAAAGATGGACGACATCACCAACGTCGTCGTCAAAACCGGCAAAGAAGGTGTACCGATCTTTGTCCGCGATCTGGGCGAAATTGTCGAGGGGCAAAGTATCAGACAAGGAGCAGCCTCGGCCAACGGTGAAGGCGAGATCGTTTCCGGCACTGCGATCATGTTGAAAGGCGAAAATTCTCGCGTAGTTTCCGAACGGATCAAAGAAAGAATTGACGAAATACGCAAGACGCTGCCTCAAGGCGTGACGATAGAGCCCTTTTATGACCGGACGGCTCTCGTCCAACGCGCGATCGCGACGGTGGAAACCAATCTGCTCGAGGGCGCGGCACTCGTGATCTTGGTTCTGCTGGTGCTGCTCGGAAATTGGCGGGGCGCTTTGCTGGTCGCGACGATAATTCCGCTCTCGATGCTTTTCGCGGCGATCCTGATGCGAATTTTCAACGTATCTGGAAACTTGATGAGCCTGGGGGCTTTGGACTTCGGATTGATCGTTGACGGCGCTGTTGTGATGGTCGAGAACGTTGTTCGTCGCAGAGCCGAAGCGCAGCACGAAGGATCGCGGGAGCCGCCGGAGCGAACGATTCTCGAGGCTTGTCTCGAAGTCGCGCGTCCCGTTGTCTTTGCCGTGGCAATTATCGGCATCGTATATTTGCCGATCCTCAGCCTTCGGGGCATCGAGGGGAAGATGTTCGTACCGATGGCTTTGACGGTCATCTTCGCTCTACTTGGTTCGCTGCTTTTATCGCTCACTTACGTCCCGGCGATGCTCGCGTTGATACTTCGCGGCAATGTTTCGGAGAAGGAAAGCTTTTTGATCCGTTGGGCGAAGCAGATCTATCGGCCCTCGCTCGCGTTTGTGATGAAGTTCCGGGCACAAGTTCTTGCGATCGCTGTCGCTGCGGTACTCATTTCAGGCATAGCTTTCCCATATCTCGGCGGCGAATTTATTCCGCGTCTTGATGAAGGCGACATTCTGGTC
>DATEOJ010000107.1:0-8732 GCA_035274235.1 Pyrinomonadaceae bacterium | reverse complement strand
AGGCGCCGGGAGTGGCTGACACGGAGATCTCCGCGTCCCCGCGTCCGCCCGTCTCCGCGTCGCAAACAATCGACGTCATAAGCGGCGGCAACTTTCACGGCGAACCGCTCGCACTTGCGTTCGACTATCTGGCAATGGCCCTTACCGAACTCGGCAATATATCTGAGCGCCGGATCATGCGGCTCACCGACGAGGCGTCGAACGCACATGTGCTACCGGCGTTCCTTACGGAAGACGGCGGACTGAATTCCGGATTCATGATCGTGCAGTACACAGCTGCGGCGCTCTGCACCGAAAATAAAGTTCTCGCGCATCCGGCGAGTGTCGATACGATCCCGAGTTCGGCAAATGTCGAGGATCACGTATCGATGGGTGCGACAGCCGCGCTGAAACTCCGGCAAGTCGCGACAAATCTCGAACAGATTCTCGCGCTCGAACTCTTCTGTGCAGCGCAGGCGGTCGATTTTCGAAAACGCGCGATCGGCGAGGATAAAACACTCGGAGCCGGTACCCGCGGTGTCTACGCGACAATCCGAGAGACCGTACCGTTTATTGACCGCGACCAATATCTGAAGGACCACATGGACGCCGTTCTCGACATAGTCCGTGGATTCGAGCGAAGCGATGGATAGCGAACACAAATCGTCGACCTTCGCCCATGTTGCGAGGTGGATCTCGCAGATGTCCGGGCGGCCAACGACATTCATGCTGGCGATCGGCATAATTGTGTTGTGGGCGGTGACCGGACCAATATTTGGATTCAGCGATACCTGGCAGCTCGTCATCAATACAGGCACTACCATCGTTACTTTTCTAATGGTGTTCCTTATTCAAAACACACAGAACCGCGACACGGAGGCGCTTCAGATAAAACTCGATGAGCTGATCCGCGCGGTAAAAGGCGCTCGAAACGAGGTCATAGATCTGGAGGAGCTAGACGAGAAGGAGCTTGAAGCGATACGCAAAGAATATCTCGAGTTGGCGGAGCATGCCCGGCATCATCTCGAAAGTCGCACGGAGAAATCAAAACACTGATATGGCCCATTTCAAGACGCGAGTCTCGACCGCGTTAATATTTCTGTGCGTTCCGTTCTTAACGTCGATCGCAGCGGCCCAGCCATTACGTACGGTCTACTTTGAAGAGTTTCTCAGTCAGCGATTCGGGTCCGGAACCGCGGCATGGAATGCCCAGGAATTTTGCCCGACGGAGACAAACCTCGCTGCCCGACGCGTTTTCGAAAGTTATGGAGCGCTCTACGTCGCCGCGGACACCGTGTCCCTCCCGTCGGTTTGTATCTATGACGGCGAAGGTTCTGTACTGAGATACCAAAAGCAACTGAAGACGGAAGTCGTCGAAGTTCGGATCCCGATCGCTCTGCAAACGGCGGCGGCTCGTTCGCTCAGGGTGTCGGTCGATGAAATTACTGCGAGTGGACTCCGGCTTAGTCCGCTCGATGGTGCGATTGCCGGCGGACGAACGTATGGCGATACGCTCATGTTATGGAACTCGCGAGTCTTCCCGGCGCTTACTTACTGGAACAAGAAGAAACGGATCACGAGCGACGAACTTTATGTTTTTGCGGGAGTCGAACTTGCGAATAAGATCCTAACGATCCTCGAATGGGAAGAAAAGGGGATTTACTTTAGCACCGACCGCTCGCGTTCGATCCTGACTTCGACGGCGCCGCCCGGATCGTCTCAGCACATATCACTGCTTGCGTTTGATATCGTTGAGTACTGGAATCCATCGGTCCGCTCCATCCTCAACAAAAACGGCTGGTACCAAACCGTCGTTGATGACCCGCCGCATTTTACGTATCTGGGTTTGCCCGAAGGTGAACTCCCGGGCCGCGGGTTGAAGATGGTTTCCAAAGCTGGTCACAACTTTTGGGTCCCCAATCTTGCGCCACGTCCCGGAGTGCTCACGAATTAATGTTCGCCGGTAACGGATAGCCTTTACCCTTAAGAGCTGCGATGTCTATCACGATCTCCTTCTCACCCTTCATGGTCTTTGTGACCTTGTCGCTTGTCGAGGGCTTTTTATCTTCC
Organism: Pyrinomonadaceae bacterium; assembly: GCA_035274235.1. Taxonomy (GTDB): domain Bacteria; phylum Acidobacteriota; class Blastocatellia; order Pyrinomonadales; family Pyrinomonadaceae; genus OLB17. Next base: position 6,683 of record DATEOJ010000107.1, on the reverse strand, counting down.
CCACCTTCTTCAACCGGCTTTCCATGCGCATCGATCGCCATCTTCTTCAACGCATCGCGAACCTTTGTTTGCTCTTCGGGTGTCAGGTCGTTGAGCGAAATACCGTAGACTTCCAAAACGCGATTCAGATTCTCCTCGGTGTTAGTTCCCCGTTCGTAGACGTCGCGGTAAATGTGGATCTTTCCGTCGTCGACCAGGATCGTCTCATACCGGAGCTCGACCGGAACGGGCTTGGAGAGATCCACTTCTGAGGTCTCCTTTCGATTCTTCTCATACCCTTTGATCTGTTCGGTTGTCAGACTCGTGCCCGACAATGAAGCGAGATGCACCGCAAATTCCTGGACGAGTTGGTTTGTTAGCCCGACGCAACCGTGCGACGCAAAAGTTCCGAGACGAGCAGGGTTCTTGCCGCCGTGTATCAATGAGGGCAGTCCGATCGGGATCTTCAACACGCCGAGAGGATTCTTTTTGTCACCTGCTTCCACCTTCTTCCCAGGTGCGAACTCGCCCTTCACCCAAGGCTCGTCGGGCGGAGTCCAAACCGGGTTGAAAATTATTTCCTTTGCCGTGCGGACGCCGACCGGAAGCGGGAACTCGGGATAGCCGATACCGATCTTATAACTCTTTATCAGTTTGCCCTCTTGAAACAGGTCCATCCGATATGCGGGTGCATTTATGACGAGTCGGGTGTCAGTCGGAACTTGATTCGGCTTCAGCGATACCTCTTGCTCTCCTCGCGACCAATATTCGCGCGCGAGTTGAAGGAATCGGTCCCCACTGTCCTTCCCGAGTATTTCTTTAATTTTCTTATCGGCATTGGCGAGAGAGCCGCGTGTTGATCGGTTTGCGTCCTCGATCTCGTTCTCGTCGAGTTGCAGAACGGAGTCACGCGCCATGTTCCTCAGCTTGTCCAACTGTTCGTCGGTCGGCTGAACACTTCGGCGCACTTCGGAAAGAAAATCTTCGTCTGACAACAACGCATCAACTACCGGAAGCGTTATTGGAATCCGAGATGCCGCTGATTCATTCGACGTGTTTGCCGCCGCGTTCGCATTAGAGTTTGCGACGACATCAGTATTCGCGTTTGTCGGTGGCGGATTGTTTCCGGACTGCTGGTTCGGGACACACCCGATATAGAACAGCAGTACGAATACGAATCCGACAAGAATTAAACCCCTTGTCAGATATGACAATTCAAAGCGCTCGTGATACAGACCTGTCCTTGTTCGGTACATGCTAAGGCAGGATGCAACAGCTGTTCCTTCACGTTACTGCGGAAGGCTTTGCCCATACCTGAGAATAGGATAGGGGTTGATGTATTCGCCTTCCCATGGACGTTTCGGGTCGGTGATCCGGGCGATCGAGAAGTGAAGATGATAGTTGCCGGCACCCGCGTTTCCGGTGTCGCCGACATAGCCGATCGTGGTGCCTTTACGAACTGTCGCCCCGATCCCGATCTCCTCCGCACGTCGTTGGAGATGAGCGTAATACAAAACAAACTTTCTGTCGGTGCTTGTTTGGTATATCGTTATCCCGCCGCGTTCGCTGTCGAAGAATTTTACGATCTCACCATCCGTCGCTGCTATCACGGGCGTACCTACAGGAGCGGGTATGTCTAACGCATCATGCGTTCGCCCTTCCGACCGCGAGGCGGTGAATGTATCGATCAAAGCTTCCGGGCGGATACCGGTAACCGGGATCGAAAGCTCGGGTGTAGTTGAGAATTCCGGCGATGGAGTAACGTCTGGAGTAGGGTCGGCAAACGCTTCGGGAACGGGTAGCGGAGTCGGTATGTTCGACTTCTCGGTGGGGTCAGCGACCATCCATGATCGAAGTGTCTCGAAAGTTGTGTAGCGCGTGAAGATGCGTTCGCCAACGAAGTAGATAAGGAGTAGGTGAAGAGCGACGAGATATGCAACAAACAACCCCCTCCTTATTCGACCCCACGTGCTCATGTTGCGATTGTATCCAGAACGCAGCGCGAACGACAACAAATTCCGGGTTGTGTTATCGTTCGTTCGATGGTCGCTTCCAATTTCTTCGATAATCTTCCGCCGGATCTTGTCGTCGGTGACAACGCCGCGGAGCAACGACTTCTTCGCGAATATGGTGCGGTGTTCATTGCGCGTGGCGGCGTTGTTCCACCTAACAAAGTCGTGTTCAGAGATGACGATGAAGTCGCCGAGTTTCAATCGCGCATCGGCATTGCCGGCGCCGAGATCGGAGGATTCAATGTGGAACTCCAGTCGGTCGCGATGGCCGACTTACTGCGAGCGGTCGATGAAGCGGCCTCATCCGGTCTGTCCGTGACGCCGCGGGGTGCGGATTCTGCCCGCCGAAACTATAACGGTACTGTTGATCTCTGGCATAGCAGGGTCGAACCGGCCCTGGTTCATTGGTTAAGCAAAGGACGACTGACAGCTGAAACCGCCGATCGCATTCGATCTCTCCCGCCCCACGCCCAAGTCCCCGAAGTATTCGTTCTCGAGGAAGAGGGAATTTATTTTGCAAAAGATCTTTCGAAGTCGATCATCTACTCCGTCGCCCCGCCCGGCGCGTCACAACACCTCTCAATGCTCGCGTTCGACGTTGCCGAGTTCGACGATCCAAGAGTCCGCGCAATCCTAGCCCGGCATCGTTGGTATCAAACCGTCGTGTCAGACCTTCCGCACTTTACTTACCTCGGAGTCGACCAGGAGACATTGGCGGAACTTGGTCTAAAAGGTGTTACCCATCTTGAACGGGAGTTCTGGATACCGGATATCTAACGCTATCATCGTCGAGAGATGTCACTGAAGATAATTCGGAGCCGCAAAGTCGTGACGCCAACCGGCCTGCGACCGGCGACCGTTCGTATCGAGAATGGCTCGATCGAGCACGTCGGTGAATGGACCGACGCTCCCGACGGAGCGGATCTCGTCGATGCGGGTGAGCATGTAGTGATGCCGGGGCTTGTCGATAGTCACGTGCATGTCAACGAACCCGGCCGGACGAATTGGGAAGGATATGAGTCCGCGACGAGGGCGGCTGCTGCCGGAGGTGTGACAACGATCGTCGACATGCCCCTGAACTCGATTCCGGCAACGACGACGCTTAGCGCATTTGAGGAAAAGCTCTCGGCTGCGGAAGAAAAGTGCACGGTCGATGTCGCGTTTTGGGGCGGGGTTGTTCCGGGGAATGTCGCGGAGCTCGCGCCGCTTGTCGGACGCGGAGTGCGTGGCTTTAAGTGTTTTCTTATTCACTCAGGTGTCGACGAGTTTCCGCACGTATCGCGCGCGGATCTGCGGATCGCGATGCCCGAACTTGCGCGGCTCGACTCAGTGCTGCTTGTCCACGCGGAGCTTGAAGGGCCCGTCGACGCTGCTGCCGCGCAGTTGGTTGGTTCCGACCCGCGGGAGTACGACACGTTTCTCCGTTCGCGGCCTCGAGCCGCTGAAGATGCTGCGGTCGAATTGATGATCGAACTCTGTCGTGAAACTGGTACCGCGATCCACATCGTTCATCACTCATCGTCGGACTCGTTGGATATTCTCCGCGCGGCGAAGTCGGAAGGATTGCCGATCACCGTGGAAACTTGCCCGCACTATCTGACGTTTGCTGCTGAGGATATCGCCGATGGCAGTACTCATTTCAAATGCTGCCCGCCCGTTCGCGAACGCGAGAACCGCGAGAAACTATGGGAGGCGGTCGCCGACGGCACGATCGACATGATCGTCTCGGATCACTCGCCGTGCACACCCGAGCTTAAGCGTCGTGACACCGGCGACTTCATGGAAGCATGGGGCGGAATATCCGCGCTTCAATTTGGATTGCCGGTGATGTGGACGAATTTCCGTTCGCGGGGATTTGGGCTCACCGACATGACGCGTTTGTTGTGCGAGGGGCCGGCAAGACTTGCGGGTCTCGATAATAGAAAAGGGATGCTCGCACCAGGCTTCGACGCGGACATAGTTGTTTGGGATCCTGATAAGCGGTTCACATTGATACCCGAGTTGATCCAGCATCGGCACAAACTGACGCCTTACTCTGGAATGGAGCTGTTCGGTTCGGTGCTGACCACTTATGTTGGCGGCAAGGAAGTCTACACAAACGGCAAGTTTGCGAATACAATCGTCGGGAAGTTGATAGTGTAAGAAGAGTTTCACCGCAGAGACGCGGAGAAACTAAATGCATGGTCCTTCGAGAGGTGCTTTCGATCTTAATTCTCTGCGTCTCGGCGTCTCTGCGGTTAAGATCTTCACCGATAATATCGAACTGCTTATGGATTTCACTGACCTCGTTGACCTGGCATCCGAAAAACTCGGCGGAGCAGTAATTTCGGCTAACGACGAATTCTTTGCGCCGAAGGAAAACTTGATCAACCCGTCGCCCGCGATCTGGATCGAGGGTAAATACACTGAGCGCGGTAAGTGGATGGACGGTTGGGAAACCATGCGGCGGCGAAGTCCGCGGCTTGAGGAGGAATACGATTGGTGCATTGTGCGACTCGGTTCGCCCGGGCGGATCCGAGGTGTCAGCGTCGACACCGCTTTCTTCCGCGGTAATTATCCCTCGCACTGTTCGATAGAGGCGTGCTCGGGGACGTCCGTCGACGATGAAACTCAATGGACAGAGATCCTGCCGAAGTCGGAACTAAACGGCGACTCACAAAATAACTTCGCGATCGACCTTTCACAACGAGTAACGCACGTTCGTCTCAAGATCTATCCTGATGGCGGTGTAGCTCGACTACGCGTCTACGGCGATGTTTTACCTGACTGGGACGCGATCAAGAAACGCGATAGCGAGATCGATCTGGCGGCCGTAGAGAACGGTGGAACGGTCCCGCTCGCCAGCGACATGTTCTTCGGTCATCGCGTCAATCTCATCATGCCGGGTACGGCTCGCGACATGAGCGACGGGTGGGAATCGAAACGTCGTCGCGGACCGGGACACGATTGGTGCATCGTCAAACTTGGAACCACCGGAAGGATCAGTCGCGTCGAGGTCGACACGTCGCACTTCAAAGGAAATTACCCGGAGAGTTGTTCGATCGATGTCGGGACGGGTGAATCGCAGGACTCGATCGAGTGGCGCGAGTTGTTGAGGAACACGAACTTGCAACCACACACGCGGCATTTGTTTGTCGATGAACTCTCTGACCTCGGTGACGTCACGTACGCGAGACTAAACATCTATCCCGATGGTGGTGTCAGCCGGCTTCGGTTGTACGGGAGGATCGCTGGGTGAACAACGACGCGCTTCACCGGATCAATAGTGCCAGCACGTCGGACGCGGAATCGATGTTTGAGGATTGCTGTGGTTCAAGTACCTGGGCGAGCATGATGACTATGGTGCGACCCTTTGCGTCCGAAGACGAGGTGATCAAGATCGCGGCCGCCGTCTGGAATGGGGAGGATCTGCAAACGGATGATTGGCTCGAGGCGTTTGCGGCTCATCCAAAGATCGGCGAAACAAAGGCGGCTCCGGATCAGCAGGCGCGATCGGCGGCGTGGTCGTCCGGCGAACAAGCTGGCGTGAACTCCGCGGACGAATCGCTGAAAGCAGAGCTCGCGGAAGCGAATCGAGCATATTATGAAAAGTTCGGTTTCATCTTTATCGTGTGCGCGACAGGAAAGTCTGCCGACGAGATGTTGAAGCTTTGCCGAGGACGTCTCGACAACGATCGTGATACCGAGATCAAGAATGCGGCAGTCGAGCAAGAGAAGATTACCGAGCTTCGTTTGAAGAAACTTCTATCATCGTGAGCGGAATAACAACACACATACTCGATGTCTCGATCGGTCGTCCTGCACCCGATGTCCATGTCACGCTCGAGCGAAAAACCGACGGCGTTTGGGAAAAGCTGGGCGATCAGCGAACTGATAGTGACGGACGCGCACGCGAATTGTTTCGCGGCCCCCTGGCGACCGGTGTTCATCGTCTCACCTTCGCGGTCGGCGCATACTTTGAAAACAGTTTCTACGAGGACATTACCATCGCGTTTGTTGTTGACGATGCCTCGCAACATTATCACGTGCCGTTGTTACTGAGTCCGTTCGGGTATTCGACCTATCGCGGGAGTTAGTTATGCTCGTCCAAAATAATTACGGTAAATGTCGCGTGCGTCTAATGAAGGTTGCGCGACGCGGAGATTGGCACGAACTTCAAAACATAAATGTAAAGATGTCCTTTGAAGGCGACTTCGATGCGATACATACCGCCGGCGACAACCGTAACTGTCTCCCGACGGACACGATGAAGAACACCGTCTATGCCCTCGCCGCTCAGACTGACGAGATCGAAGAGATCGAAAGCTTTGGTCTCAGACTCGGACAGTATTTCCTGGACACGAATAATCAGGTGAGTCGCGTCTCCGTCGACATCATCGAACACAAGTACACACGGATGCCGATCGACGGCGAGCCGCATCCCCACTCTTTTACAAAAAGCGGCGGCGAAAAACGCACGACGTCTATTCGGATGACGCGGGAGGAGAGCTCGGTTGAATCCGGGCTCGAAGACCTTGTTGTGATCAAAACTACAAAGTCCGGCTTCGCTGGTTTCAAGAAGGACAACTATACATTTCTGCCGGAAACGGATGATCGCATCTTCTGCACATCGGTGAAAGCAAATTGGCGATACTCCGAACCCGAGGCCGCGACGGAAGAATTGTGGAGCAGTGTCCGTCAGACGATTCTCGA
>DATEOJ010000106.1:0-2660 GCA_035274235.1 Pyrinomonadaceae bacterium | reverse complement strand
CGCGATCGGCTACGCTAGTTACAAGCTACTTGGTTCGGCTCAGCCGGTCGCACCGGTGCGCAACAGTGCTTCGATAAAAACCCAACGACTGACGGGCGATGGAAAAGCGCGCGGCGCGGAGATCTCTCCGGATGGGAAGTTTCTCGCGTACATCCGCGCCGAAGGCGGCGAGCGATCGATCTGGTTAAAGCAGATACAGACAAACAGCAACATCCCGATCGTAAAACCGGGCGACCTGGATGCGTTTGAGGGAATGGTTTTTTCGCCGGACGGAAACTTCGTCTACTTCACTGCTGAGTCCAAGTTGGGAGATCCGCGGAGTATCTATAGGGTTCCCACACTCGGCGGCACGCCTACGAAGGTTCTGACGAAGGCATACCAGGTTCAATTTTCTCCGGATGGTCGACAGATCAGCTTTGGCCGGTATGATCTGATTACAAAGGAAATGGGCATCTTCATCGCGAACGCCGACGGCACGAATGAACGAAAGCTGGCTGTGCGTTCGGGAAAGAAATATTTCAATGCGACACCTGCCTGGTCGCCTGACGCAAAATCGATTGCCATCGTAGCCGGCGATGACGCTCTCTTGCCGAATCTGAATCAATCGGTGGAACTTGTATCCGTAGCAGACGGTAGCGAGAGCAAATTAGCTGACAGTTGGGCGAACATCACGGATCTGGTTTGGCATCCGAGTGGGGACTCCCTGATCTTAGTTGCTTCGGATATTCCAACCGTGCAGGCGCAGTTATGGGAAGTCTCATATCCATCCGGCACGAGGCGGCGGCTGACGAACGATTTGAACGGACACACGTCCATATCGATAACTTCCGACGGAAGGTCGATCGTCACCGGTGAGCTATTGTCGCGGTCGGCCGTGTGGGTTTCGCCCGACTTGAAAGCCGAAAACGCAAAAGCCATGATGCCCGCGACCGGCGATACATGGGGACTCTCGTGGACGTCGGATGGCAGGATTGTTTACGCCTCTGACCAGACTGGTGATCCCGAAATCTGGATAATGAACGCAGACGGTTCTGACGCCAAGCCGTTAACAAGCGACCATGTTCTCAAAGCGATCCCGGTCGTTTCTGCGGATGGACGATATATCGTTTATTCGGCTGCGAGTGGCATGGGACAGCTCGTGCGGATAGATATCTCAGGCGGCAATCCTTTCGTCTTTGCTAAAGGTATAACACCCGATAACCCTGACATTTCACCCGATAGCAAGTGGCTCATTTATTCCGACTGGATCGACGGCCAGCCACGCATACTCCGCGTCCCGATCGAAGGCGGTGAGCCGCAGCAACTGACCGACTACACCGCGACCGAGCCGCGGTACTCACGTGACGGAAGTAAATTCGCGTGTTTTCTTCAAAACGAGACAACGAATCGGTTCGATAAACTCGCTATCGTTTCGGCGGAGGGCGGTCCGCCTCTAAAGACATTCAGCATTCCACCAAACACGAATACCACCCGAGGCCCGGTCTGGATGCCCGACGACAAAAGCATCACGCTCATTGTTTCACCCGGCGAGCTGCAAAATCTCTGGTTGCAGCCGGTCGACGGGGGTGAGGCGAAACCGATGACGAAATTTGAGGTTCCCGGTGTCGCACGCCGCGAGTATTCGCGCGACGGCAAGCGAATCGCGATCGTTCGCGCCGAGGGAATTGGAAACGCGATCATGATCACGGACTACCGGTGATGCCTTGATTACATATGAAACGCTGCCCCGAATGCAGACGCGATTACTACGACGACAGCCTTCACTACTGCCTGGATGATGGTACGGAACTCCTCGAAGGTCCCGCGTCCGACGCCCGCGCGAGTGAGCCCGCGACTGCCGTGCTCCCGACAGTTGCCATTCCGTCCGAACGTCCAACCCTTCAGCATGTCGATACCGAGGCGAAGCGGTCGGTGTCGTGGTCTAAATGGACCGCGGCTTTGCTGCTCGGCTTAGGTTTCGTCGCGGCAGCTTACTGGTTTCTGATTCGCCGCGACGTCGCTCAGATTCCGCCGCCTCAGCCGAAGCTGACACAGATCACGTTCGCCGACGGTGTCGAAGAATATCCGGCATGGTCATCCGATGGGATTCGAGTCGCTTACTCGGGCGAAGTTGGAAACGTGCGCAAGATCTTCATCAAACAGATCGACAGCGGCGACGAGCGTCAGCTTACCCTTGGCGACACGGACGACATTCAAGCAGTATGGTCGCCTGACGGATCAACGATACTCTTTGTTCGCGCTCAAAAGCCTAATCAGAAGCTGCAGCCGACCGACGTCTTCGGCACTTTCGAAGGCGGTGATATCTGGAGTGTAGACGTCCAGTCAGGGACTGAAGCGAAGATAGTCGAGGATGCTTTCAATCCCGCGTTCTCACCTGATGGAAAATCGATCGCGTATGACGCGTCGCGTTCCGGGCCACGACGCATCTGGACCTCGAACAGTGGCGGTTACAATCCGCAACAGATCTCGACCGACGTTTCCGAAGAGGCGAGCCACGTCCGACCACGCTGGTCCTCGGATGGCAAGCGAATAGTCTTTCAAAATATCGAGCGAACAAAGTTCAATATCCGCACTGTCGAAGTCGCCGGCCGGAACATGACGTGGATCACGAATGACCTCTACAACAATCTAAATCCGGTCTGGTCATACAAAAATAATTT
>DATEOJ010000105.1:0-7743 GCA_035274235.1 Pyrinomonadaceae bacterium | reverse complement strand
TTAGTCCTAAAAACAACACAAATCTTCTATCAAGCTTTAGCATCGTGACTCCTCGTATTTTCATTTCGATCTCGGGATGAGATGTGTTGAGCGACAACCATTCCGGCTGCCGCTCCATTAAACTAATCGACTCGTTCCTGTCGGAAGAGGCCTTGAGACCATCCCAGGTAGAACACCTCAGGAAGGAACATAAACCAGCCGAGAATTATTGTGGTCCAGTCGTCGAGCACGCCGGACGAGTAAAGCCACAAAAGCCCACTCGTGACGATTACGCCAAAGGCAAAACTGGCAAAGTAAAACCACAACGGACGCCACTTAGGACGTTCTCGACTGACCATGAACATGATGCCTAGTCCAAGACTCGAGGCCGCGGCCAGGTACCAGAAGACGAATACTCCAAACATGACGTATTCCATGTTCATTCGTTTCTAATCCTCATCATCATGCGCACGCACGCGACCGGAAGCGACAGCATCGTCGATCACCTTCTGCGCAAGGTTATGCGGGAGCGGATCGTAGTGCGAGAACTGCATGTGATACGACCCACGCGCCTGTGTGACGGAGTTCAGCTTCGACTGGTAGTCGAGCATCTCCGACAGCGGCACCTTCGCCTTGATCACCTGCTGTTTTCCGCGCATGTCCATCCCGCCGACGCGACCCCGACGCGAGTTGAGATCGCCCATGATGTCACCCGAGACTTCCTGCGGTGTGAACACCTCGACATCCATGATCGGTTCGAGCAGGGTCGGTCGAGCTTTCTCCATCGCGTTGCGAAACGCTTTGCGTCCCGCTGCACGGAACGAATGTTCGTCCGAGTCGACGGTGTGATAGCTGCCGTCGATCAAGGTCACCTTGAAATCGACGAGCGGATAGCCCGCGACGGCGCCGGAAGCTGCGGCCTCGATAATGCCTTTCTCGATCGCGGGTCGGAAATTCTGCGGAACTGCACCGCCGAAGATCTTGTCGACCCATTCAAAACCCGAGCCTGGAGGCATGGGTTCGAAGATGCACTTGCAATCGCCGAACTGCCCGCGGCCTCCCGACTGCTTCTTGTGTCGGCCCTGAACCTCAACCTGCTGCGTGATCGTCTCCTTGTATGGGACCTTGGGCGGATGCAACGCCACCTCGACGTGATACCGGTTCGCAAGTTTTGCGACGACAGTCTCGATGTGAAGTTGGCCCGAGCCGGACAGGATGAACTCTTTCGTCTGAGCGTCGCGGTCGAAGTGGAGTGACGGGTCCTCCTCGAGGATCTTGTGCAACGCGACCGAGATCTTCTCTTCATCAGCACGCGACTTCGGTTCGATCGCAAACGCGATCGCGGCTTCGGGATACTCGACCTTCGGGTAGACGATCGGCTTTGCTTTGTCCGTGAGAGTGTCGCCGGTCTGTGTGTCCTTCAGCTTCACGACTGCGATGATATCGCCCGTCTGAGCCTCGTTTACTTTGTCGAGAGTCTTACCGCTGATGACGTGTAACGCACCAAGTCGCTCGGGGCTATCGTGCGTCGAGTTGAAAACGGTCGCATCGCTCGAGACCTTTCCGCTGACAACCTTGAACACATTGATACGTCCTGCGAACGGATCGGCGATGGTGCGGAACACGTAGGCGGAGAACGGTTCGTCGTTCGAATACTTTCTGCTGATGCGATCACCGGACATGTCGGAATCGCTGAACCCGTACTCGGCCTCATGTGTTGCCGGATTCGGCGCGAACTCCACGATATGATCGAGCAAGATCTGCATGCCGACCAGGGTTGTCGACGAGACCGCGTACACCGGACAAAGCTTGCTGCTTGCGATCGCCCGCGCGAGGTTCGGATAGATGTCCTCCTCGGGGAGCGTGCCGTCGGCAAAGTATTTTTCCATCAGAGCATCGTCGGACTCGGCGACGATCTCGATTAGGCGTTCACGCGTTCGTTCAAAAACGTCGCGACCGGATTCCGGCATCGGGATCTCTTTTGCCTTTCCGTGTTCGTCGAACTCGTACGCCTTCTGGTGGACGACGTCGACGACACCTTTGAAGTCGCCTTCTTTTCCTATCGGCAGTGTGAACGGAACGATCGACCGGGCAAAGCTCGATGTCGCCGTTTCGAGCGCGTGGCCGAAGTCGGCGTGCTCCTTGTCGATCTTGTTTACGACCATGAATCGAGGGAGGAGAAACTCGTTCGCGTATTGCCAGGTCTTTTCGGTCTGAACTTCGATGCCGTGGACGGCATCGACGACGACGAGTGCGCAATCGGCTACTCGCAAGGCTGGTCGTGCATGTGAGACGAATGCAGCGTAACCCGGCGTATCGATAAGGTTGACCTTGGTGTCTTTGTACTCGAGGTGGGCGAAGTTGTTATTGAGGGAAACCTTTCGTTCGATTGAATCTTCTTCGTAATCCGTGATGGTCGTTCCTTCGTCGACCTTTCCCCAGCGGTGTGATGTTCCGGACACGTGCAACAGCGAGGAAACCAGTTGGGTTTTACCCGCGTCGCCGTGTCCGATTACAGCCAGATTTCTGATGTTCTCGGTTGCGAATGCTTTCATTCAGGCGCTCTCCTTTGGATGGAATTCCAAAAGCCTAATGTCAGATACCCGGGACTCCAGACGGGATCCGGAGCTGTTAAGTCCGAGATTCTTCGAATCGGTTTGTTGGTAAGTAAATAATTTATAGGGAAGGTAGATACTTGGCAAGGGAAACGTCGGTCTCGCGGGCTCAAACCCGGGCGGTCCGGCTCTTAGTTTCGTCCCAGTTTATTAATCTTGTCGATATGGCATTTGGGGTTATAATGCCTGTTGCATCTTTTTTCGAACAGCAAAAGCCTAATCCTCATGGCGTTTCCGCGAGAGTGATTGTTGTGAAGACCGTTGTACGTTCGGCTATCTCTGTACTCGTTTTGTTCCTCGGATTCGCCCGTAGTTTTGGCCGGTCAACGTCCGTCGATTCCACGCTCGAAGGTGTGCCTTCGGTAAATATTGCATCGCCGGACGACACCCTTGAAGATGCCTCGCCCATGGCCATCGAGAATATTGTTAGTAGCTTGATTTCTCTCAACTTTTTGGAGGAAGTAGAAGAATGCTTCACGTAAAAACACCCGCGACCGCGCTGACGCGGAATGCCCTGGCTCTTGTCCTCGCACTTTGCTTCGCAGTTGTGTCGTATGCACAGCCGACCGGGGTTGATCCAACCTTCAATGCGGTTCCGTCCTCACCACTGACATCGCCCACGAGCCTCGCGCAAGTTGTTCAGCCCGACGGGAAAGTGATCGTGTACGGTCCGCGGTTGGTCTCTGAGGGAATTGCAAAGGGTGACATTCTTCGCCTCAATGTCGACGGTACGCTCGACAACACATTTTCATATTGCGGTTGCGGGCTGAGCTTTATTCGGAACCTGATGCTGGCGCCGGGCGGGAAGGTCATCGTTGCCGGCGGTTCCCCCGATGACAACGGCGGGCGAATGATCCGGCTCAACAGCGATGGAAGTATCGACCCGACATTTCTGGCTACACTTGCCGGACCTCCGCCGGCCTTTGGTGGTGCGGAGTTTTCGGTGAACGCAGTTCAGCCGGATGGGAAAGTTATCGCGACCTCGCGGGTGTCCTCGACCGGTTTCGTTAACATTACGCTCGTTCGACGGAATGTGGACGGGACCAACGACAGTGCGTTTCCCTCGATCGGTATCGCTGCCGGAAGTCCGATGTCGGCGAACACCATCGTGCAACTTTTGCCCGATGGACGTTTTTACCTTGCGGTAACCTCCGGTGTTAACGGAACCGGTGCAACGCTCAGTCGCCGCAATAGCAACGGGTCGGTCGACTCCACATGGGAGAACCCCAGTTTTCAATCGGCCAATGGGTTTCCGCCCGCGACTAGCATCAACGACATAGCTGTTGCGGCAGACGGAAGCGTTCTCGTTTCCGGAGCGTGGGACACCGTTAACGGTCTCGGACGAAAGTATTTGATCCGTCTTGCTCCCGCGGGCAACGTTGATCTCGCTTTCAATTCACCGGCGACGGTTCAGGTCGGCGGAGGCGTCGAGATACTTCCGGACGGAAAGATCCTTCATTCGGGGCGGACTGATATATCCGGGACGAATCGGCTGTTCCGTTTGAACTCCGATGGCACCGCGGATGACACTTTCGTTTTCGATCCGGCGGTCAGCTCCATATTGAACGGTTGGGTCGTTGATTCAAGCAATCGAATTATTTTTCTAGGTAACGCCGGTAGTGTTCGCCTCGTTAGGCTTCAGCCAAATGGCGGAGTCGACTCCGGATTTAATCCGAGTCTCGGATTCTTCGGGAGCGTCTACGCGCTTGCAAGACAATCTGACGGCAAACTTCTCGTCGCCGGCGTCTACTCGCAGATGAATGGAGTCGCGCGAAGCGGTTTCGCGCGAGTGAACAACGATGGAAGTTTAGACGCGACGTTCGATCCCGGGACGGGATTCAGCACACCTCCGACGTCAATGATCCTGCAGTCGGATGGAAAGATCCTCGCAGTCGGGACATTCTCGAGCTACAACGGAACGACGGTACCCGGCCTTGTCCGAATCAACACCGACGGTTCGCTTGATAACACGTTCGTCGTATCTGTCAGCTCGAACCCGGCTGCGATCGCACTCCAGGCCGATGGGAAAATCCTTATCGGCGGCTCCTTCGCGACCGTTAATGGCATCACGCGAACCGGGATTGCGAGGTTGAACAGCGGCGGTTCGCTCGACGACTCGTTCAACCCGACGATCGGAAGCCCCAGCCTTCTTGTGGTTGCCGTACAAGCAGACGGCAAGGTGATGATTGGCGGCGGATTCTCCGGTGTTAATGGTTTCAATCGTTCAGGACTCGCGAGACTCAACGCCGATGGATCGCTCGATCAATCGTTCCTTGCTACTTCTGTCGGACCGGTCGGTAGATTGTTGCTGCAGGGAGACGGTAAGTATCTTGTTGGTCTTGGTACGACACCTACTGCGTTAGGTCGCCGAAACTCGGACGGCAGTGTCGACACTAGTTTCACGCCGCCGAGCATACAGGCAAGTACGTCGGGAGACACTGCGATTCACGCGGTCGTCATTCAACCGGACGGAAGTTATGTAGTCGGTGGACGCTTCGACACCGTCGGGACGACCGTTAGAAGGAACATCACGCGTCTCGCTCCGAACGGTGCGTTGGACAAGTTGTTCATGACGAGCGGAGCCGATGGACGTGTGCGGGCTCTCAAGCCGGACGCGAACGGAAAGATATTTGCCGGCGGTCATTTTACGATGATCGGAAATGTCTTGCGGTCAGGCGTCGCGCGTCTGAACATCGCTCCGTTTCGCAAGACTACACCGTTCGATTTCGATGGCGATGGCCGAGCTGATTTCACGGTCTATCGTCCGTCGAGCGGAGTTTGGTATGAACTGTCGAGTGCGACCGGTACCTACGTCGCTCCGACATGGGGACTTGCGGGAGATGTCCCGACGCCGGCCGACTTTGACGGTGATGGAAAAACCGACGAGGCGATCTTCCGTCCGTCGAATGGCGACTGGTGGTATTCGAGCAGCATAAACAACGCTCAGCTGACACGACATTACGGTGCGGCGGGAGACGTTCCTCTTCCGGGCGACTTTGATGGCGACGGCAAGGCGGATTTTATTGTGTATCGGCCGTCGAATCATTTCTGGTATCGCTCAGGCAGCGCGGTCGGCGAGGTTGCCGCTTACCCGTTCGGAATTGCGGGTGACGTGCCGGTCATCGGTGACTTTGACGGAGACGGCAAAGTCGATCCGGCGATCTTCCGACCATCAACCGGCGATTGGTGGTATGCCGCGACCAGTTCGGGTATGGCGCATCGCACGGTCCACTGGGGTGCTAACGGCGATATCCCGGCTCCGGCGGATTTCGATGGCGACGGTAAGACCGACGTCGCGGTGTTCCGTCCGTCGCAAGGTGGATGGTACGTCTACCTATCGCAAACCGGCTCGTACATCACGATGTCGTTCGGAACTTCCGGCGATCGTCCCATCCCGGCGGACTACGACGGTGATGGTCGTGCTGATATCGCTGTCTTCCGTCCGTCGAATCGAGTCTGGTACTTGAACCAAACTACGAGCGGAGTTGGCGGCGTTCAATGGGGACTCGCGAGCGATGTCATCGTGCCAAATGCGTTTTTGGTCCCGTAGTTTTTGGAGTTTTGCGGCCCGAGCGTTCTTCCCAGCTCGAACACGCGTTTATGAAAGGAGAATTGCGATGATGTCTGGTAATAACTTTCGCAGTCGTATCTTTATCGTGTTTCTGATTCTGTTGGGTTCCGTTGCGATCCCCATCGCCGCGCAATCAGGAAGCGTGGATACGACCTTCAACGCGGTGCCGGGCAACTCGTTGCCCACCGACATAACCTTTCAACAGGTCATCCAACCAGACGGGAAGATCCTTATCTATAACGCCCCGAGCATGTTCGTGGGAGGAGAATTTCGAAGCGGAATGTTTCGGCTAAACCCCGATGGCTCGCTTGACCCGACCTTTACTTTCAACAGCGAGGCGGCCGGCATGAGCATCAACAGGGTGCTGGTTGCGCCGGATGGGAAAATCATTGTCGCCGGTACAGGAACGCCGAATCACGGAAAGATGATACGGCTCAATACCAACGGCAGCATTGACAGCGGGTTTACTGTTTTCATTCAGGCACAGGGCCCGCCCGAGTTCACCGGAAACGTGATGAGGCTGAATGCGATCCAGCCAGACGGCAAGGTGATCGTGACTCACACCTCGTGGGGGAACATTCAGGGAACCTGGTACAGCCACTCGATGCGTCGCTATAACCTCGACGCGACGATCGATTCCACCTTCACGGCACCGGCGTTAGAGGGTGGCCACCTTATGTATACAACGCCGCTGGTCGAGGTGCTTTCGGACGGTCGATTTTACTTAGCGCTTACTTCGAGGAGTCACCTGGGTGGGTTCCTGGATATCAGTCGCCGCTTTGCGAACGGAAATGTCGATTCGGGTTATGCACCGTACCATGCAACCATCTTTTCTTCGGGCTTTCTCTCGATCGAAGATATATCGATCGCCACTGACGGCGGACTGCTCGCTGCCGGCGTCTTCCAGCAAACGGCGATAGGATTTCCTCCCGTCCAGCAACTGCGTAAATTTTTATCTGACGGATCTCTTGCACCGAACTTTAGTTCGCCATTGGTCATGTCCGCCAGCCAGGTTCATCAGCTTCCCGATGGCAAGATCCTTTATTCGGCTTCGGGGGGTACGGTAACTCGACCGTTGATCCGACTCAACGCAGATGGATCGGTAGACGATACGTACGTGCTTGATCCGGCGGTGACGGGCATTGTTAACACCTGGCGGACCGATGCGATGCATCGACCGATCTTTCTCGCGCAGACTGCGGCAGGTCGGACCATGGTGCGACTTCTCGACAACGGAACCATCGATCCGACATTTAGTCCAAGCATGGGCTCTCCGGGTGCCGTAAACGTAATCGCGAAGCAGCCTGACGGCAAGTTGATCGTCGCGGGGACCTACGCGTTTATGAATGGAGTTGCGCGCAATAGGATCGCTCGGGTGAATTCAGACGGAACGCTGGATCCGACGTTTAATCCCGGAACCGGTCTGAACAACTTCGCTCGACAGCTGTTGATCCAGCCCGATGGGAAGATACTCGCGGTCGGTGCATTCTCGACCTATAACGGCGTCTCGACAGGCCCGGTGCTGCGCCTGAATTCGGACGGGTCCCTCGACACAAGCTTCAGCGTAGTCGTTACCGG
>DATEOJ010000104.1:0-9733 GCA_035274235.1 Pyrinomonadaceae bacterium | reverse complement strand
AGCGGGATCGGCGGTCCGCCGTACGAGAGGAATGCGTCGTGAAATTGTTTCCACGCCTGACGGCCACCGCGTGACGCCGTCCAGTCTTCGCGCAGTTTGCGGATCATCAGCTTGCCCATCGTGTAGTTGAGGTACGCCGGATCAAATGTCCCGCGTGCCGATTGCTGATCGGCGCTTCCTTCGTCCTGCAGTCCCTGCTCTATAAACATCTTCTTCGACTCCTCCACCGTCATTCCCTTCGTGTGTAAACCGATCGCAGAAAGGAAACGAACGTTGCGAAGCAAAGCCTCCTGAAGTTGTCCGAGATGAAGCTCGGTATCGCCGGCACCGAGACCTGCGTCATACATCATCTCTTCCGTGTAGTGCGCGTACCCTTCAGCGAACGCATAGCCTACGAAGACCTGGCCGAATTTCGATTTCGAGCGATTCGAATGTAGAAAATGCAGAAAGTGTCCTGGGTAGCCTTCATGGACCGACGTAAAGAGCAGGCTGCCTTCACCCGGCAGGTATTCGTCCTGCTTCTCTTTCGGCCAAGATGGGTCGGGCGGCGAGACGTAGTAGATCGACGGCAGTCCTGTCTCGTACGGTCCCGGAATGTTTATGTAAGCAAAGTTCCACGCTTTGTAGGGCGGAGCGATAGCTACTTTGCATTCCTCAGTTCCCGGGATCGTCACGATGTCCTTCTCCTGAATAAATTTTCGGAGATCGGCAAGCTGCTTCGTCGCCGCATCGACCAGATCACTGCCCGGCGCTTTTCGCTCGTTCGCTTTCTTGTTGCATTCCACGAGCGAAATACCCGGTGCGTATTTGTCACACTCGGCTTTCACCGCGGCAAGGTTCCGGTCGAGATCCGCCCTCGCGATCTTTTCCAGCTCAGCAAGATCGATATCGACGCCCTCGGTTTGTTTGAGCATCAATTTGAATTTGTCGGCTCCGAGAGCGAAGTTGTTGGTCGCGGTCGCTTCCTGCGATCCGAGCCACGCATCGAAATCGCGAATGGCTTTCGCCGCGGCCGCGTTCGCCGTCTTGAATTCCGACTGCAGCTGCGGATCAGGCACCGGTTCGAAGATCTTTACGACGTCCTTCTCATAGAAATCGGCCAAACCTCCGATCGTCTGACGACCGATCTTGATCAGGTTCATCGCCAGAGGTGCTTTGAGGTTTCCCTTGATCTGCTCGAGCGCAGCCGGGACATTCTTCGCGTAAGTTGTGTACGATTTTATCCGTGACTCGAGCGGCGCGTACGGACGCGAAACGTAAACATCGGGATCGATCGCGTCGGCGTACCAGTACGGATTAACGTGCGGCTGATCCGCCGTCTCGCGCCAGAAGATGTCCTTGTCGATCTGCGAGATCAGATAGTCGCGTTCAAAACGCTGACGCTCGTCGAGCTGGTCGTCTTTGAATGCCGCGGCCTTCTCGCGTTCGCCTTTCAAACGAGCGATCTCCCTGGTGAGGCCGTCGGCCGACCAATCAGGAAACTTGCCATCGAACTCGTGTCGGCCCTGAACAACGGCAAACGTCGGATTAGCCGCGAAGTAGTCGGTTAGGAATTTCTCGACATGCGAGTCCCAGGCAGTGCTGGCAGTAGAGTTTGAGTTTGCCACTTGATTGTTATTCACGGGCTGAGGTTGGCAACTAAGTACGAACAGCGAGGAGATTATCGTTAGGATGACTGCTGCAATTTTCATAATGTTTGTGAGTGCAAAGCGAGTTTGTGTGGTTCGTGTATTTCGTGGTCCGGTTTCACTCTAGCCACAGCCGACTCGACTGGTTACCGGAAAGAGTAATCACGAAACACACTAAAAGCCCGAATAAAATAGATGTCGTGATCAATACAAATTCCCTTCGCGCTTCGCACCGGTGTAGTCGACATACACGACCTTCAACTCCACATAGAAGTCGAGGGATGTCGAACCCTGTTCGCGTGCGCCAAGACCGGTGTTCTTTGTTCCACCGAACGGGATATGAGCTTCGCCGCCTGTCGTCGGAGAGTTGATGTGGGTCATGCCGCTCTCGATCTCATCGACAAACCGGTAGACGAGGTTCGCGTCGTTTGTAAAAACCGACGACGAGAGCCCGTACTCCGAATCGTTCGCGACCTTCATCGCTTCGTCAAAATCTTTCACACGCAGCACCGACAGGACCGGACCAAAGATCTCCTCCTGCGCAATTCGCATATCCGATGTCACGCGATCGAAAACCGTAGGCTCGACGAAATAACCGCGATCGAGACCGTTCCCCGTAGCGCGTTTTCCGCCGCACACCAGTTCCGCACCATCTTCACGTCCGATGTCGATATACTTCAGTACGGTATTGAACTGACCTTCATCCACCGACGGACCGATATGACTGTTCGGGTCGTCGCCCGCTCCGAGCGTGAAACTCTTCGCACGTTCGACGATCTTCTGTACAAACTCATCCGCGACCTTCTCGACGACAACCGCACGCGACGTCGCCGTACACCGCTGCCCGGTCGAACCAAACGCGCCCTGTGCCGTCGATTCAACTGCGAGGGCCATGTCACAGTCTTCGAGAACAACGACCGGATTCTTACCCCCCATCTCGGCCTGGACCTTCACGCCACGACGCGCGACCTGTTCGTACAATCGCAAGCCCGTTTCGGTCGAACCGGTAAACGACAAAGCTTTCACCGCCGGATGACTGACGATCTCATCGCCCGCCTCGCTTCCCGATCCCAATATCATGTTGAAGACTCCGACAGGAACGCCGGCGTCGACAAAGATCTCCGTCAAGAGCGTCGCAGTCAGCGGCGTCAGCGTAGCGGGCTTGAAGACGACAGTGTTTCCGGCGACGAGCGCCGGAGCGAGCTTCCACGCCGGGATCGCGATCGGAAAGTTCCACGGCGTTATGCATGCGACAACACCGTGAGGTTCCTTGATCGTGTACGCGAAGTTACTTGGCAGCTCGGACTGGATCGTCTCTCCATTGAGTCGTCGCGACTCGCCGGCGCAAAACTCGACGACATTGATCGCACGCTGCGTCTCGCCGCGGGCTTCGCCGATGGTCTTCCCTTCCTCGCGTGTAATTGCCTGTGCAAGCTCTTCTCGGCGCTCTTCCATCAAGCGAGCGGCTCGTGCAACGATCTTCCCGCGAGCAGGAGCTGGGGTTCGCTTCCACTCGCGGAATGAATTGTAGGCCGCCTCGACCGCACTTCGCGCCTCTTCACGCGACGCGAGTTGGATCGTTCCGATCAAATCATCGGTGTTCGCCGGGTTGATGTTCGGCGCCGTCTTACCCGATGTCGAGTCGATCCACTTACCGTTTACAAAACTCTTAAAGTCCCTCATGGCTTGGCTGATTTCTTCGTTGTCCCACCCGTCTCGATCTCAACATCGCCTTTATCCGGAAGCGACATTTTCCAAACACCGTCTTCTTTTTCGAAGTCCATCACCTTCCATTCGCCTTTATCATCGAGATACTCAACGGTCGCGTGATCGCCCGTGATCTTCTCGTTGCGCGTCTTAGCTTCCGGCGCCTGTGGCTTTACGAAAATGTCTTTGACCAGATCGTCGAGTGATTTCTTTTCTCCCTCAGCCATCATCGTAAGAAATTCGATGACGTCCTTGGTCATGATCTTCTTCAACCCCTCGACATCCTTCTTTTCACGAAGAGCGTAGGCGGTTTTGTAGGCTTCGGTTGGCGTCGCCAGAGAACCGGCGGGTGCGGTGGCCACGTCAGCAGCGGCCGCTGTATTCGTCGCCGCATTTGCGTTTGCGTTTGCGTTTACCGCCGCCTTATTGGAATTGGAATTCGCGTTCGTCGTCGAGGAGTTGGATTGTGCAGTACACCCGATCGAAACAGAGATGGCGATCGCGATAATGATGAAAATTGAAGATCTCAAGGTTCCTCCGAAATGCTTCTGTTTTTAATGTTAGAACCTGATAAATGTAACACTAACGGCCCGTTGGCCGCATTCAGTAGACCGGATTATTTAATCGTATATTATTAACCAATGTTCGGCTCAGCCAATCTTCGCGAGCTACTCGAAACCAGAGTAGAAAGGGATCCGGAAAAGAGATTTCTCTTCTCCTCGGCAGACGGTCGCGACTGGACATATAGCGAGTTCAACGTCGCGGTCAACCGAACCGCCAATATGCTGCGATCGCGCGGGATCGTAAAAGGCGATGTCGTGAGCCTTCTCTTGCCGAACTCTGCCGAGTATGTGATCGCGTACTTTGCATGCTGGAAGATCGGGGCACTCGCCGGTCCGGTCAACTCGCTTTTGAAGCCCGAGGAGATCGAGTGGGTCGTCGAAAACTCCGAGGCGAAGCTGATGCTGGTCGGGTCGGACTGGAAAGAGAGTCTCACTAACTCGAATGAGTCGCTTCAGAGGATCGTCTTCGACACCGTCACGATCACTGACAATTTCAGCGATCACCTCGAACACTTCGATATCTACGACGACGACGAAGCGATCATTATTTACACCTCAGGCACGACTGGAAAACCAAAAGGCTGTCTGCTAACTCACGGCAATCTGATCGCGAACGCCCGCCAGATCGCGGAGTGGATGAACTTCACCGAAAGCGATCGTCTACTGACCGTCATGCCGCTTTTTCACATGAATGCTGTATCCGTGACGACGGTGACTGCTCTTTATGCCGGCGGCTCGACGGTCGTCGCACCCAAGTTTTCAGCGTCAAAGTTTTGGGAGACGGTCGACAAGTATCACATCACGTCGTTCGGATCCGTCGCGACGATGTTGTCGATGCTGCTGAACAGTGATCAGTCGTCGGTGGTCAGTGGTCAGCCAGAAAATCCGCAATCCGCAGTCCGCAATCCGCAATCGCTTAGATTTGCGATGTGCGGCTCCGCTCCCGTCCCGTCCGAGGTGCTGAAAAAGTTCGAGGAGACGTTTGGTGTGCTTGTGATCGAAGGTTATGGATTGAGCGAGTCGACGTGTCGGTCGACGTTCAATCCACCGGACGAGAATCGTCGTCCGGGGTCATGCGGGATGCCGATCGGAAATGAGATGAAGATCGTCGACGAGAGCGGCGAAGACGTCGCAGATGGCGAGCTTGGCGAGATAGTTCTCCGCGGTCCGAATATCTTCAAGGGATATTTCAAGAATTCCGATGCGACCGAGAAGGCATTCGCCGGCGGTTGGTTTCATACCGGCGATATTGGATACCGCGATCCCGACGGCTACTTCTTCATCGCCGATCGCAAGTCGGACATGATCATTCGCGGCGGCGAGAACATCTACCCGCGCGAGATCGATGACCTGCTTTATACACATCCGGCGGTCGCACATGCGGCCGTGATCGGGGTTCCGGACGAGTTGTATGGAGAGGAGGTAGCGGCGTTCGTTGTATTAAAGGAAGGAAGTGCGACGACCGAGGACGAACTGATCGCGTTTTGTCGCGAGCATCTGGCGGATTTCAAATGCCCGAAGATGATCCGGTTCGTGGACGATATTCCGAAGGGCCCGACCGGTAAGTTATTGAAACGTGAATTAGCCAGACTCGCCCGCGAAGCCGACGATGCACGATCCCAACCGTGAGCGAGGGCGATATCCGGTCGGAGTGGCAATTCCGGGTGGCAACGCCGTAGGCGTTACATGTTTGTAGAATCCGAGCTGAAACCGCCGACGCTCCGGAGGAGCGATATGCAAGATGAAGCTCCTATGGAGCTTGTGCCGTGGTATTCCTAACGGTTCTACAAAACATCTGGCTCCTACGGAGCCCCGACTGCTTTTATCGCCGGGTGCGGGCTTTCTTAACGATGTTGTAAACTGACGGTTCTCTTATGGGACAGCGAAAACTTGGAATTGCGGTGGTTGGATTAGGCGGTGCGGTCGGAACGACGATGGCTGCGGGTGTTGAACTCATCAGGCAGGGCGTGGTCGGTAAAGAGGGCCTGCCTCTGGCGGAACTTCAGATCGATGGCCTGGCTGACTATACGGATATCGTATTCGCTGGCTGGGATCTTTTCGGCGAGCACCTCGCTAAGGCGGCCGAAGAACATGACGTGCTGACGCATAAGCAGTTCGTCGCCGCCGAAACGGCGCTGCGTACTGTAAAGCCGTGGCCCGCCGTCGGCGATCCGAAGTTCCTTGCAAACATCGAGGGCGAGAACAAACTCGGCGGCGCCTCACATCGCGAGAATATAGAGAAGATCCGCGCGAACTTGCGCGAGTTCATAACTCAGTGCGACGCCGTCGTTATGATCAACTTGGCGTCGACGGAAAAGCTCGCGGTCGAAGGCAACGAGATATTCAACTCGCTCGCCGCGTTTGAAAAAGCGCTCGACGAAGACTCGCCCGACATTTCTCCGGCGATGCTCTACGCATACGCCGCGTTGACCAAAGGTATCCCGTACGGCAACTTTACTCCATCGCTTTCGGCCGACATCCCGGCGCTCGTCGAACTCGCCGAGGTTCGCAAAGTTCCCGTTGCCGGCAAGGATGGGAAAACCGGACAGACATTTATCAAGACGGTTCTTGCAACGGCGTTTCGGTCACGTGCGTTGAAGGTCGAGGGTTGGTATTCGACGAACATACTCGGCAATCGTGACGGACTCGCGTTATCGAATGAAGACTCGCTCGCGTCAAAAGTAAAAACGAAAAGTTCGGTGCTGGAGGACATTCTTGGTTACGAGGTCGAGGATCATCTGGTCGACATTCGTTACTACCGTCCGCGCGGCGACAACAAAGAGGCGTGGGACAACATCGACATTGCCGGCTTCCTCGGACAGCCAATGCAGATCAAGGTCAACTTTCTCTGCAAGGATTCGATCCTCGCCGCTCCGCTAGCGATCGAGATCGCGCGTTGTCTCGATCTTGCGAAGCAACGAGGCGAGTCGGGTATCCAGGAACAGTTGTCGGTGTTCTTTAAGCTGCCGATGTCGAAGACAGGAAAAACCGAACAGGCGTTTCACCGGCAGGAAGCCAATCTTCTTACATGGCTAGATCGCTCAGATTCTTAACGCGGAGAGCGCGGGGACCGCAGAGAAATAGTTAATTCGACCTCCGCGTTCTCCGCGATCCCCGCGTTAAAAATCACCTTGTCAACTCAGCTTCCGCCGCGATGTAACCAAAGCTCGACCACTGATTCCCGGCGACTATCTTCCGAAAGACTTCTATCGCTTTCGCGCGATCCCCGTTGTAAAGAAAATAATTCCCGATCCCGTAACCAAGCGACGAGCTTCCAAGTGTGGTTGCATCGCCTTTGATCTCGCCGAGTAACGTCTCCGGTTTTATCTCACCGCGATTTAAGCGGATCAGCTTCAAATATTCGTCGTTCTCGATCAGCTCGATCTTCCCCGCGAAAGGCTTAAGGATCTTCTTCGCCTCACCCCCCTTCCCTAACCGTCGCAGAGTCATGTATTGCCAGTAACTCGTCGCGACGCTCATGTCGTTGTTTGTCGAAACCTTTTGCGCTTGTTCGTACGCCTTCAACGCCTGGGCAAAATCGCCCTTCAGATAATATGCGAGTCCAAGGTGATACCAGATGTTTGACTGAAGCGTGCTTGTCGGTGTGTTCTTCGCGTTGGGTATTCCGTCAGCTTCTATCTGGTCGGACTTCCCTTCAGTCAGCTCGGCCGCCTTTTGCAGGTCGCGGATCGCATCGTCGAAACAGCGGATAGTGACATAGCGATGACCGCGGTGTCGTAAGAAGCGAGCGTCGCTCTTGAACAACACGGAGCCACTCGAGAAGACCCGGATCGCGTCCTTGTAACGACCCAAGTACGCCATCCTCCTTCCGAGCCAGATTATCGAATCGGCTTCGTTCGGCTTGTTTAGATGGACCTGCTCGGCGTCCTCGAGATTCTTTTCGTAAAGCGCTTTTGTCTCGGGTGAAAGTACGGGAGGAACTTCCTTCGCCGCATTCAAGCATGGCTGGGAATACGCGAGGGTTGCGGCGAGTAGCAAAAGAAGCGTTGCGACGGCGAATCTCATGACGGTGATGCTAGCGTGCGGCGGTGCGCAAGACAAGGCGATTCGACAGGCAGTACCGCCTGCGTTAGCGGGTGGTCGAGACGTATTCCCCCCCGCGCGGTCCTTCGAAGTGAGCGCTCCACCACCAGCTAACGCGGGCGGTACTGCCCGTGGGACGCACTTGCTCCCGCGCGTCAGATTCGTAAGAATGAGTTCATTACACAACAAGGAGAACCGATGGCTCTTAACCTCGTTTCATATACCCTTCCGCCTGAGATCAACGACGCAGTCGAGGCGGAGATCGAATCCTGGAAAACCGAAAACAAGATCCGGCGCATCTGGGACAAAGATGCGACCGTCTGGACAAACGACGACGAATCGAAGTGGCTCGGCTGGCTCGACATCGTCGACCGGGAGATCCAACACACTAAACCTTACCGCGTCCTTTCCGCCGACATCGAGGGCACCGGCTTCTCGCATTGCGTTCTGATGGGAATGGGCGGATCGAGTCTTTGCCCCGAGGTGCTCGCACTTACGTTTGGGAAAAAGACATTCCACATTCTCGACTCGACCGTACCGTCGCAGGTTAAGGCGATCGAGGAGAAACTTGATCTCGCAAACACACTCTTCATCGTCGCGAGCAAATCGGGTTCGACCCTTGAGCCAAATTGCTTCAAGCAATACTTCTTCGACCGTGTCGCGCAAATCTCCGACAAACCGGGCCAGCAATTCGTCGCGATCACCGATCCCGGTTCGAAGATGGAACAGATCGCAAAGGACGATGGCTTTCGTCACATTTTCTATGGCGACCCTGAGGTCGGCGGTCGATTTTCGGCGCTGTCGGCATTCGGTCTTGCAGCTGCGGCCGCGATCGGTCTTGACGTCGAACAATATCTTCCTCGCGCAGCCGAAATGGTGGCGGCGTGTCGTCAAATCGATCCAAAGGAAAATCCCGGGGCGATCCTCGGGACGATACTTGGCGTTTGTCATCGACTCGGTCGCGACAAGCTGACGATCTTCACGTCGCCCGAAGTCCACGATCTAGGTGCTTGGCTCGAGCAGTTGGTTGCAGAATCGACCGGCAAGAACGGCGTCGCGATAATCCCCGTCGATCGTGAACCGATGATCGATGCGGAGAACTATTACAACGATCGACTGTTCGTTCACGTGGGTGTAAAGAATGCCGCGATGAACGAAGGTGTGTATCAGCGACTCGAGGAGATCGAGCGGGCCGGACATCCGTTCATACGGATCGAGATCGATACTCTTTATCACATCGCACAAGAGTTCTTCCGCTGGGAATTTGCGACGGCAGTTGCGGGATCGATCATGGGTATCAATCCGTTCAACCAACCCGATGTCGAATCGGCAAAGATCGAGGCTCGAAAGATCACCGACGAATACGAACAGACCGGTTCGCTGCCGAGCGAGCAGCCATTCTTCGAGGAAGGCGGGATCAGCTTGTTCAGCAACGAAGCTAATCGAGTCGCTCTCGACGACCTTGTCGGCGCGTCGCCTTCGCTCGAGCGGTATTTAATGGCTCACCTTTCGACCATCAAGTCGAGAGACTATTTCGCATTGCTCGGATACATCGAAATGAACCCCGAGAACGAACAACTTCTTCAGGTGATCCGTGAGAAGGTTCTCGACCGTTCCCTTGCCGCAACGTGTCTCGGGTTCGGTCCGAGATTTTTGCATTCAACGGGACAGGCTTACAAAGGCGGTCCGAACACCGGCGTGTTCTTGCAGATCACCTCGGATGACGCGGCCGATCTTCCCGTCCCGGGACAGAAGTACACGTTCGGTGTTGTAAAGACCGCTCAAGCGCGG
>DATEOJ010000103.1:0-14789 GCA_035274235.1 Pyrinomonadaceae bacterium | reverse complement strand
GTGGAGCCGCAACGGAGATCACGATACTGGTTTCGCCGATCTCGAGTTTGCCGAGTCGATGAACGATCCCGACGTGTGAGATCTCGAAATCGCGCTTCGCCTGATCGACAAGCTTCCACATTTCTTTCAGTGCCATCGGTTCGTAGGCTTCGTAGACAAGATGAAGCGTCTCGCGTCCTTTTGTGAACTTGCGGACGTAGCCGTCGAGTGTGACAGTGGCACCGCATTCGGGAGGGACGACGCGGCGAGCGACGGAGTCGATCGAGATCGGATCGGTTGTGAGTTCGCAGAAGTCGACGCGTTCGCTTTTACCAGAAGATGACATACAGCTAATTCAAATCAGCCGCCGGAGACGGCAGAGAATACAGCCAGCTTGTCTCCGTCATTCAAAGATGCCTCGGGAGCAACGTATTCTTCATTGATTGCAAAAAGAAGTTTCAGGTTCCCAAGCGCCGGATGGTCAGCGGCGATCTTCCGGACTAACTGCGACGCCGAATCTGTGTCGGCGACGGAGCATTCGATCTCACGCTCCCCTACGGCCTCAGCCGTCGCACCGAAAAACAAAACGCATACCTTCATAATCAACATAGGACTGACTGACAGTCCGTCCTACTTAATTGCACCCTGGATCGGACTCGACGCCGACGCATACAAACGCTTCGGCATGCGGCCCGAGAGATACGCGAGACGTCCCGCTTCAACGGCGAGTTTCATCGCTGTCGCCATCTGTGCGGCGTCGCCGGCTTCGGCGATCGCGGTGTTCATCAGGATCGCATCGGCACCTAGTTCCATCGCGACCGCCGCGTCCGAAGGAACACCGACACCCGCATCGACGATGATCGTCGCGTCGGCGAGTTGCTCGCGCATGATTCGTAAGTTCGAAGGGTTTTGCACTCCCATTCCCGAGCCGATGGGGGCGGCGAGCGGCATGACCGCCGGACAACCTGCGTCCAACAGTTTCTTCGCCATGATCAAGTCGTCGGTAAAGTACGGAAGGACGATGAATCCTTCCTTGACTAGAACGCGAGCCGCTTCGAGGGTTTGTTCGTTATCCGGAAGAAGCGTCGTTTGATCACCGATGACCTCGAGCTTTATCCAATCTGTTTCCAGTGCTTCGCGTGCGAGCCGCGCGGTACGGATCGCATGATCGGCGTCGTAACATCCCGCCGTGTTCGGAAGGATCTGCATCTTCGGATCGAGGTGATCCAAAAACGATTCGGTCTTTCGATCAAGCGGCACCCGGTTGACCGCGACCGTAACCATCTCCGCCCCCGACGCCGTATGCGCCGCCTTCATCTCATCGAACGAACGATACTTACCCGTCCCAATAATCAGCCGTGAGTTGAATGACTTTCCTGCTAACTCGAAAACATCTGACATATTTGAGTTCGATTTTTACGCAACGCCGACTAGAACGCAACGAGAGCCTAGCCTGCTCCGGACAAACTGAAAACTGAAAAGTGAAAACTGAAAACTCAGAGCGCCGTTTTCAGTTTTCACGTTTTACTTTTCAGTTTGTCCGGAGGTAGCGGTCTATCCACCGCCAACGAAATGGACAACCTCGATCCGATCGGCGTCGCGCACCACCGTCGATTCCCAGGCCTGCTTCCTCACCACTTCGCGATTAAGCTCAACCGCGACCCGCTGCGACGGCAAAGAAAAAAGCTCGAGCAGCTGGCTTAACGTAACCTCGCGCTCGAGCTCTTTGATTTCCCCGTTTATCGTGACCTTCATCTATTGAGAATTTTCTCTCAATCAGATGCGGTGTTCAAACTCCTAACCGTGTGTGATCGAGCGTCGCAGCTCAACTTCCTCTCCTTCGCTAACCGCTCGTGCGAGCAGAGCCGCGCGACCTGACGTGAAATTGGGCAGTTGAAGGTTCACACTCGCGAGGCCGTTCTCATCCGTCGCTGCGTGAAATATGAGAGGTCGGAAACTTGACCCAAGCACCTTAACCATAACTTGTGCGGTGTTTACCACCTTTCGCTCGGTGCCGCGACAGACCATGAACGTTACGCTCTTTCGCTCTCCCCCCTTAAATTTCGCCTCGCCGAGAAGCTCGATGCTCAACTTGTTGTTCGCCGGGCGGTCGCTTCCCATCATCTCGCTGACGATCTCGACCGCCTCGTCGGGAAGCAGAATATACTCGGGCGATATCTCCTCGATGGGCGGGGGGATGCCAATATCTATCGAAGGACGTGCGACCGGCACATCCAGAATGCCGCCGAATCTAGGTTTTGGGATCGGTCTGAACAGCTCCTCGAATTCGGCCTCGTGCTCCTCGGAACCATTGGTCGCTGCGTTAACGTTAACCTCGCCGGGTTCGACGAACACCGCTTTCCCCGCCTCGGCCGCAGTCATCGAGTCGCGGAGGGTCATCTGCCGAAGATCCTCTATACGTCCCGCCTGGATCGCCGCGCAGAACAGCCGGTGCTGTCGCTGCAGCCGTGCGGCCAATGCGTCTTCATCGAGTTCACCCTGGAGAAGATCGTCGTATGGAAGTCGTTTGCTCGCGAGGATAGTCCCGCGGTCGTATACGAGGGATAAAATGACGGGTCGTTGCAGACCTTTGTCTTCGGTCTGAACGTGATACGTTACGCCGTCAAATTCAATGTCGGTGTTATAGCCAGTAATCACGATACACAGGTCAGGATGCGGGGTAGGAATAACAGCGAGGAGAACGAATCGCCAGTTAAGAATTTAGCATAGTGGCGCGTTTTCGGTCAATAAATTAAGTTTTGTAAAGATGTGAGTTAGGGGAACACTTGAACCCTACTTTCGCCAAGTTTCTTCGCTCCTCAAGAAATGAGTATCGCCTTGACACACATATAGGCTTAACTTAGGATTGAATTTGCTCCGAAGACCCTAATTTATTGCCGAAGAAGCGACGCGATCAACTTCGAACGCGGATGCTCGACGGATCTTCTTGAGGTTTGAATGGCTGAACACAATCTGATGGATTACGCGCCGATCGCACTGATGTTTCTAGTCGCGATCGGTTTCGCCGTTAGCCAGCTTCTTGTCACGCAGTTGATCGGTCCGAGAAAGCGAACGGCGACAAAGCTGATGCCGTACGAATGCGGTAAAGACCCGATCGGGTCGGCTCGCGATCGATTCTCGATAAAGTTTTACACTGTCGCGGTTATCTTCCTCCTGTTCGATATCGAGGTCCTGTTTATTATCCCGTTTGCGGTAGCCTTCAAGAGCCTGCTCGCTGAAGAAAAAGCACTCGGCATTGCATTCGGCACGATAGCGTTCGTCGAGATACTTGTTTTTGTTCTGACATTGATCATCGGATACATCTACGTCTGGAAGAAAGGCACTTTCGATTGGGGCTTACAGGCTCGAGCCGAGGCACGAGAAGAGGCGAAGCTCATGGCGAAGAAACGCCGTGAAGCGGCTCAGCCGGCAAGGATCGCTGCGTAACGGTTTTGGATTTTCTGGCAATCTAAGATCCAGGATCTAAAATCCTAAATTACAAATGGGTTTAGAAAATACATTATTCGAATCGCTTCCTGACGTTGTCACGGTAAAACTTGACGCGGTGGTGAACTGGGCGCGAAAGAGCAGCCTTTGGCCGGCTACGTTCGGGCTTGCGTGTTGTGCCATCGAGATGATGAACAGCGCCGCCAGCTCGCGTAACGATCTATCGCGCTTTGGAGCCGAGACTTTCCGGGCCTCGCCGCGTCAGGCGGATGTAATGATCGTATCCGGGCGCGTCTCACGAAAGATGGCGCCGGTCCTCCGACGCGTCTACGACCAGATGCCGGAACCCAAATGGGTGATCTCAATGGGTGCCTGTGCGACCTCCGGTGGAGTGTTCGATAACTACGCCATCGTTCAGGGCGTCGACAAGATCGTGCCGGTGGACATTTACATACCCGGCTGCCCTCCGCGGCCGGAAATGCTCGTTCACGCGATCATGATGCTGCAGGACAAGATAATGAAGGAGTCGGTCAAGGACCGACGCGACACCTTCGAACCAGAATCGCGCGTCTCGATCGTTCCCGGAACGCTGCCGGTAACGGAAGGCACGGCGCTGGAGAAGGAAACCGAGATCGAAGTTTCTCAGAACCGGGTTTCACGACCCTACACGATTCCGTCGCGACACGAGCGTCGCAGATCGTCCTAAAGGAGTTTTTACCGTCGAGATACGGAGACGCAGAGTAGAGATGTAGTTCTCACGTCTTTTGCGACTCAGCGTCTCTGGGGTATGCGTTCAATTCTTATGACCCAAAAGCTTCAGGAGTTTGTCGAGATACTCAAAGCGAAGAACGATTCCTGGGTAACCGAGGTTGCCGAGGGACACGGCGAAGTAACCGTGTTCACGCCGCGCGAGTTCATCGTTGAGGCTTGTACGTTCCTCAAGTCTGAGCACGGATTCGACATGCTTGCCGATCTTTGCGGGGGTGACCGTGGACCGGAAGAAGATCCGCGTTTTGAGGTCAACTACCACCTTTTCTCGACAACGCATCACTCGCGCCTGCGGCTAAAGGTTTTGCTTAGTGAAGATGACCCGCATGTTGAAAGCGTCGTGTCGATCTGGAAGACCGCCGATTGGCACGAGCGGGAAACATATGATTTGGTTGGCGTTATCTTCGACGGCCATCCGGATCTGCGTCGCATTCTTCTGCCGAGCGACTTCGACGGCCACGCTTTGAGAAAAGATTACCCGCTGCGCGGCTACGAGCCATACAGCATGAACTAGCCTGATTTGGGATTTCGGATTTGGGATTTGGGATTGAAGGTGGCCTTCACGAAATCCCAAATCCGAAATCCCAAATCCCAAATCCAAGAATTGAGTGATGAGTACATCAGTAGATAACATTCCCGGCTTCGAAGTTCTCGACCAATCGCTCGAGTCGCAGATGACGCTCTCGATGGGACCGCAGCATCCGTCGACGCACGGCGTGCTTCGTCTGGATCTGCGTCTTGACGGAGAGCTTGTCGTCAAAGCCATCCCCGATATCGGCTACCTTCACACCGGGATGGAGAAGCTGTTTGAGTACAAGAAGTATCAGCAGGGCATCGTCATCACTGACCGGATGGATTACTTGAATCCTCTGGGCAACAATCTCGCGTACGTGATGGCGGCCGAGAAGCTACTCGACCTCGAGATACCCGAGCGGGCGCAGGTCATCCGGGTGATAATGTGCGAACTGCAGCGAATAGCCTCACACATGGTGTGGCTCGGGACGCACGCTCTCGATATCGGTGCGATGTCGATGATCTTCTATTGCTTCCGGCAACGCGAAAAGATCCTAAACCTTATCGAGTCGGCATCGGGTGGTCGAATGACGCCGAGCTATTTTCGCATCGGTGGTTTGATGATGGACCTCCCGGCGGGATTTGAGCGCCGCTGCAAACAGTTTCTCGACGATTTTCCCGAGGCTCTGGATACCTTTGACACGCTGGTCACCGGAAATACTCTTTGGCAAAGTCGAACGCAAGGAATCGGGGTCATTTCAAAAGAAGACGCGATCGACTGGGGTCTGACTGGTCCGTGCCTGCGTGGAAGCGGTGTGGACCTAGACCTTCGCCGCGATAACCCGTATACGGGTTATGAAACTTACGATTTCGAGATACCGGTCGAGCCGGACGGCGATGTCTGGGCGCGGTTCATGGTTCGCATGCGTGAACTGCGTGAATCCGCCAAGATCATCCGACAGGGGCTTGAGAGATTGCGTCCGGGTCCGACGAAGGCGGACGCTCCGAAGGTCGTGCTTCCCGATCGAGACGATATGCGGAAGCACATGGACTCGTTGATCCACCACTTCCTGATCGTTGCCGAAGGATTCAATATTCCTGCCGGCGAAGTGTACATGCCGATCGAGGCGTCGAAGGGCGAACTCGGCGTCTACATGAAATCGAACGGCGGGCCGAAACCGGATCGTGTTCACTTCCGCGGACCGAGCTTCGTAAACCTATCGGCGCTGCCGGTAATGAGCGAGGGCGAGATGGTCGCGGACGTCGTGGCGATCATTGGAAGTTTGGATATCGTTTTGGGTGAGATCGATCGATAGTTAGAAAGGTAAAATCTGGAGGACTCCCACAATGCCTCAAGAAACGAATATGGCCGAGCTTCTGCGTCTGATGAAGAACATGATCGTTAAGGTCGACGATTTTGCGTTGGACATGAAGAACGTGATCGTTAAGGTCGACGATCTTGCGTTGGACATGAAGGAGCTCAAGACAAGGACGATGCGCGTTGAAGCAAAGGTCGACCGCCTGGAAGCCAAGACTGACAGCATCGCGGGCACGGTGGTGACGAATGATCGGCGGGTGACCGCGGTAGAACATGACGTCAGTGATTTGAAAAGTAGGGAGAATTAGCAAAGCGTCTGAGCGGATCGACACAGACTCAGTTGCCCGAGCTAAGCCGTGAAGACCAAACTGCGCAGTCAATCCGCTACTTTGCAATGTCGAATCGATTGGCTGTGGCAGAGATACGATTAAAGAGGGCTGATCGACTTTCGGATTGCCTCGAGCGCGAAATGAAAGAAATTCGGGACGGTATCAACGACTTGAGCGACTCGCTAATTCTCGGGGAAGACGTTCGATCAACTCTCGATGCGATCGAGAGGCGGGTCACGCACTTTGAAGAGAGGATAGAAGCGTAAATGGCAGCAGCAGTTCCGACAAGTTACACAGACAAGATCGTCAAGACTGACGAAGTGGCGGAGTTCTCGCCGGAAGTGATCGCCGAGATGCAAGAACATCTCGCGAAGTATCCGCCGGAGCGGAAGCGTTCGGCGTTGATCCCCCTTTTGCTGCTCGTCGTTCAGCGTGAGCGCCGATGGATCGACAACCCGGGTGTGAACTTCCTCGCGAAGTTTCTCGATCTCGAGGTGACCGACGTCTGGGAGACCGCGACGTTCTACTCGATGTTCAACCTCCGACCGGTCGGCCGTCACCATATACAGATCTGCAAGACGCTGTCGTGCAAGATCATGGGCGAGCCGGAGATCACCGATCACATTTGTTCGAAGCTTGGCATTCATCCGGGCGAAACGACGACGGACGGAAAGTTCACGGTATCGTTGGTTGAGTGTCTTGGCAGCTGTGGAACGGCGCCGATGATGCAGATAGGGTTCGACTATCACGAGGATTTGACGACGCAGAAGGTCGATCGAATTCTCGAAGCGTGCGATTAAGCTTATGACAAACGGCGAGATCATTAGCGGACTTTACGAGGCGTTTGCGAGCGGAGATATTCCGACTGTACTTGGAGCGTTTGACGCGAATATCGAATGGAATGAGGCGGAAGGCTTCATGTACGGCGGAACTTACACCGGTCCGAACGCGGTGCTCGAGAATGTCTTTCTGAAGTTCGCGACGGAATGGGAAGGCTTCAGCGTCACGTCGAACAAGGTAGTCGATGGCGGTGACAGCACGGTGATTGCAACGGGCACGTACGCGGGGAAATTTCTTCCGACGGGTAAGAGCATGAATGCGCCGTTCGCACATGAGTGGGATTTTCACGACGGTAAGATCGTGAAGTTCCGGCAGTATCTCGATACCGCGGTTGTCGCGCGAGATCTGGGACTCTAGTCCGAAGAAGCTAAGCAAAGTATGGAAATCAGGGCAATAGGTTGCGAGCCATTGCAGCTCAAGCGGATGCACATCACGGATGGGCATACGCTGAAGGTGTATCGCGAAACTGGCGGGTACGAGAGTTTGAAAAAGGCTCTCAAGATGTCGCCGGCCGACATCATCGAAGAAGTAAAGAAGAGTGCACTTCGCGGACGCGGTGGTGCGGGATTCCCTACCGGCATGAAGTGGTCGTTTGTTCCGAAGGATTCGCCGAAGACGAAGTATGTCGTCTGTAACGCTGACGAGTCCGAACCCGGCACATTTAAGGATCGCTACCTCATGGAGCGCGACCCGCATTCGTTGATCGAGGGAATGATCATCGCGGCGTATGCTCTCGGTTCCGCGACTGGTTACATCTATACGCGTGGCGAGTACAACTACCTGATCAACATCATGGATGTCGCGCTTGCCGAAGCTCGCGACGCCGGTCTACTTGGAAAGAACATTCTCGGGTCGGGTTTCGATCACGACATCTTCACGCACACGGGAGCGGGTGCGTACATCTGCGGTGAAGAAACTGCACTGCTCTCATCGCTCGAAGGATTCCGCGGTCATCCGCGCATGAAGCCGCCGTTCCCGGCCGTTGAAGGCGTCTATGCTTCTCCCACGGTCGTGAACAATGTCGAGACGCTTACGAGCGTCCCGCAGATCATCGAGATGGGTGGCGATGCGTGGCGCAACCTCGGAACTGAAAAATCAGGCGGAACAAAACTCTGGTCCGTCAGCGGTCACGTGAAACGACCGGGCGTCTACGAACTTCCGATGGGCTATTCCGATATGGAAAAGTTCATCATGGAAGACTGCGGCGGAATGCTTCATGACGACAAAAAGCTAAAGGCGGTCATCCCGGGCGGTTCGAGTGTGTACATCATGAACGCCGGTCAGATCATCGGCAAGAACGTGACGATGGACTACGAAGGTCTTGTCGCGGGAGGTTCGATGGTCGGGTCGGGCGGTTTCATTGTGATGGACGAAACTGTCGACGTAATGGAGTCAACGAAGAACCTGACCGAGTTTTACAAACACGAGTCGTGTGGTTGGTGCACGCCCTGTCGTGAAGGTACTGACTGGTTGGTAAAGATCTTCGATCGCATCGCGTCGGGCGGCGGGAAGCCGGAAGATGCTCAACTCATGCTCGACATCTGCGACAACATCGAGGGCAAATCGTTTTGTCCGCTTGGTGACGCCGCAGCATGGCCGATCCAAAGTGCGATCAAACAGTTTCCGGACGATTTCAAAAAATGGCTGCATGAGAAAACCGATCTCTATGCAGCAAATGTGTAGAACGGGCTGTCAGCCCGTTCTTTTCGGCGGATTAAAAGTCCGACCAAGGAACTAAATTTATGGGAAGAGGCGATAAAAGAAGCAAGAAAGGAAAGATCTTCGCTGGCAGCCGCGGTAAGAGCCGGCCAAAGCATAAGAAGAAGCACACAGCGGCCTCAGCGGCAAATGCAGCTGAAACGGCACCGAAGAAAGCTACCCGCAAGAAGAAGGCCGAATAACGGATGTCTAACGAACTGGTCAAGCTGACAATTAACGGCGTGGACGTCGAAGCCGAAAAAGGCGCGACGCTCATCGACGTGTGCCGCGAGAATGCGAACAACATTCCGGCGTTCTGCTACTACAAGGACCTCGCCGTCCAGGCGTCGTGCCGCATGTGTCTCGTGCGTATCGAGAAGATGCCGAAGTTGCAGACCTCGTGCACGATCAAAGTTACTGACGGCATGGTCGTCACGACCGCGAGCCCCGAGATCGAGAAAGCACAGCGTGCGATGGGCGAGTTTCTGCTGACGAACCATCCGCTCGACTGCCCGGTCTGCGACCGCGGTGGAGAGTGCGAGCTGCAGGAAGTGATCTTTGACTGGGGCGATGTCGAGGAGCGTTTCTCGGAACGGAAAAACGTCGCACCGGAAAAATATCTTTCGCCGATCGTCGCGAACGATCCGCAGCGTTGCATCCTGTGCAAACGCTGCACGCGCGTTTGCGATGAATGGATGGGCGAGGACGCGATCGAAGCCGGCAACCGTGGTGTCAACACCGTGATCGGAACCTACGGCGGGTGGCTCGACTGTTCGCAGTGCGGAAACTGTATTGAAGTTTGTCCGACAGGAACGTTGCTCGACGGTGTCTATCGTCACGAAACACGTCCGTGGGAACTTGAGCAGACGATCTCGACTGACACCTACAGCTCGGACGGCATGCAGGTCTCAATCGGTTCACGCGGTGGAAAGGTTCATCGCATCGTCGCACGCGATCGATACGTCAACGGTCTCAACGGCGAGTTTCTTGATGTGAAGGCGCGTTTTGGTCATGGCTTTATCGACCACGCGGATCGTATCAAGACGCCGATGATCCGTTATACCAAGGGCGGAAAGCTTATCCCTGCTACATGGGACGACGCGATCGGTTTCGTCGCTGACAAGCTTTCCGGTTACGCAAACTCCGTCGGTGTTATCGCGAGCCCGCGTCTTACGAACGAGTCGGTATTCACACTCAAGCGATTCGCGACGGAAGTTACCAAGTCGAACAACTTCGCTGTCTCGGACCGTTATGACATATCGGCGGTCTTCGACGACCTGAGCGTTCCGCTTGCAACGCATAAAGATATTCGCCACGCGTCGACGATTGTCCTCATCGGAGGTGAGCCGGAGGAAGAACAGACATTCACGGCGAAGCAGATCCGTCAGGCGGTCAGAAACGGCGGAGCGAAGTTTATCGTCGTCAACGATACGCCGATCCGCTTAGCGGCTCAGGCGAGTCAGTTCTTGCACATCAATCCGCACTCTTACGACGCTTTTGCTCTAGCGTTCGCCGACTCGGAAACCAGCGAGATCGCGAAGAAGCTTGGAGTCGAGCTTTCGGAGATCGATAACATTGCGAAGACAATCGGCGAGACGGAGGGTGACCTGATCATCATGATCGGCGGCAACCTTTCTCCCGCCGCTCAAGCCGCGATCGCATCATCGGCCGCGAACTTTGCATCGGACGGTCGACGCGTACTCGTTCAGCCGCTCGTGCCATACAACAACTCGGTCGGTGGAAACGACATGGCTTCGGGTAAGAAGTCGGTCGCGGATGTTATCAACGGCCCGAAAGCGCTTTTGATCGGCGGAAGCATCGCCGACGCGAGTGCACTTCAGAGTAAAGAGTTCGTTGTTGTCCAGGAGTTGTTCGAAACCGAGACGACGCAGTTCGCCGATGTCGTGTTCCCTGCCGCTTCTTTCGCTGAAGTGGACGGCACATTTACGAACAACACGGGTTTTGTTCAGCGTGTCCGTAAGGCGATCGATCCGATTCATCAGTCGAAGCCGGATTGGATGATCACGTCGATGATCGCGAAAGAGATGGGCGTCGACTTCGGTTACAACATGTCGACAACTGCCGTTTTCAAAGCGATCGCCGATGGCGTACCTGCGTACAACGGTCTGCGTTATCCGGATCTGAAGGACGAGTCTCGTCCCGTTCAGGTCAAGCATGCGATCGCCGGCGGCAAGGCATCGCTCGACGCGCTGCGAAAGCAGGTGGATTCGCAGGGCGAAGCGGGTGAAAAGAATACGATCACGCCGCGAGTGGGACACAAGCTCCACCGCCTGACGACGATGACGAGCAAGACGCCGCAGTTCCATCTGCTGGCACATGGTAATCCGAAACCGGAGAACCTGCTCGTTTCGCCGCTTGAACAGTTCGAACTTGATGGTTCGTCGAGGTCGGAAGAGCTGGCCGTGGCTGTTGGCTCGGCAGATCGAGCTAATCCGGGTGGTAGATAGTATCGCGGGCTGTCAGCCTGCGA
The DNA here is from genome assembly GCA_035274235.1 of Pyrinomonadaceae bacterium. Classification (GTDB taxonomy): domain Bacteria; phylum Acidobacteriota; class Blastocatellia; order Pyrinomonadales; family Pyrinomonadaceae; genus OLB17. The sequence goes on along the minus strand of DATEOJ010000103.1, from coordinate 3,406 downwards.
CGATGGACTAACAGTCCGTCGGTACGTAAATATGGAATCTGTAATCAAAACCGCATTTCCATTTGTGGTTTATGCCGTCGGCATTCTGATCGCGTTTCAGATGGTGCTGATGATCGTGGCGTACACGGTGCTCGCAGAGCGCAAAGTCCTCGGCTGGATCCAGGGTCGCATCGGACCGAACCGCGTCGGCCCCTGGGGACTGCTGCAGCCGTTCGCCGATCTGTTCAAGTTCATCTTCAAGGAAGACCTGGTCCCGGATAAGTCGACGAAGTTTGTCTACTTTCTCGCACCCATGGTCGCGCTTACCTGTGCGTTGATGCCGATCGTCGTCTATCCGTTCGGACCGGCTATCACAAGTATCGATTGGACCTTCTTACCGTTCGGACTGGGCGAGGGCGTCACGACGCTGCCACTGACGATCGCACGGATCGACGTCGGTGTTTTGTTTGTCTTAGGTATCACATCGGTTGGCGTTTACGGCATCGCGTTGGCGGGTTGGTCGTCGAACAGCAAATACTCCTTGATGGGCGGTCTACGTTCTTCGGCACAGATGATCTCGTACGAGCTTGCGATGGGAGCGTCGGTGATCGGCGTCGTCATGCTGGCGGGAACGCTCGATCTGAACGGTATCATCCTGGAACAGATCAGATCGCCGTTTAGGTTGTACATTATTCCGCAGTTCATCGGTTTCGTAGTTTTCCTGATCGCGGCTTTTGCCGAAACGAACCGAGTACCGTTCGATCTTCCTGAAGCCGAGACCGAACTCGTCGCAGGTTTTCACACAGAATACAGCGCTCTGAAGTTTGCACTCTTCTTCATGGCCGAATACGTGAACATGTTCACGGTCTCCGTGATGGGCACGGTGCTGTTTCTCGGCGGCTGGTACGTACCGGGGTTGGGCAACGTGCTCGAGCCGGGCTCGATTCCGTATGCGGCCGTAAGCCACTTTGTTTTCATCGGCAAGATCTGTGCGTTCCTGTTTTTCTATATCTGGGTCCGTGGAACTTTGCCGCGATTTCGTTTCGATCAGCTGATGAACTTCGGTTGGAAGTTCCTGCTGCCGCTCGCTTTGGCGAACGTGATCCTGACGATCGTGATTGTTTACTTTTTGAACTCGTAGCTTTTTTTAACGCAGAGCACGCGGAGACCGCGGAGGTAAGAGTTACCGCGTGCGATGTAAAGGCAGTTTTTCTTGCCCTGCGTTCTCCGCGGTCTCCGCGTTAAGGATTCGCCTATGGTCTCGTCCGTACTGTTCTTCTTATTCGCCGGCTTCGCGATCGCATGTGCGATCTCGATGGTCTATCACAAGAATCCGCTGTACAGCGCGATCTCGCTTGTCGGTGTGTTCATTTCTCTGTCGTGTATTTACATCACGCTCGCGGCTCCGTTCATCGCGGCAGTGCAGGTGTTGATCTACGCCGGTGCGATCATGGTGCTCGTTGTGTTCGTGATCATGCTTTTGAATCTCGATGAGGACAAGCCTCTGACCCGACTCAATTACCTATACGCCGTCGGCGGCGGACTGGGATTGATCCTGCTTGCTCAGACGTTTTTCATTTTCTACGCGGTGATGAAAACGCCACAGCAGCCCGTCAATAACGCCGAGACGGTCGGCAAGACGCTGAGCATCGGCCAGGGAATGTACACCGAGTACTTGCTGCCGGTCGAGATCGTCGGCGTGTTGCTATTGATGGCGATCATCGGAGGCGTTGTTCTCTCACGCCGACTGAGCCAGCCGCAGCTTGAGCTTGTTGTCGACAAGGAGCTGGACGAGCGTGGCCTGGAAGAAGAGAAGGGAGACTATCGCGTGGCTATTTAAGTTTCTAGTTCGTGGTTCCTGGTTTCTAGTTCCTAGTTTCGCGTGGTGCGAGGAACTCATCGAACTAGAAACTAGGAACTAGAAACCAGGAACTAGAAACCAGGAACCAGGAACTAGAAACTCAGAAAGAGATGGAACCAAGTTTAGCAAGCTATCTGGCATTATCCGGAATTCTATTCACGATCGGAGCGGTCGGCGTCATTTATAAGCGCAACGCGATCGGAATGTTTATGTGCATCGAGTTGATGCTCAATGCGGTGAACCTTACGTTCGTCGCATTCTCGCGTTACTACGCCGATGTCACGGGACAGCTTTTTGTATTCATGGTGATGTCGGTTGCAGCAGCAGAGGCCGCGGTCGGCCTGGGCATCATCATCGCGTTCTTTAGAAACCGCCAGTCCGTTGATGTGGACGACGCGAGCATTTTGAAAAACTAGTGCCGATTTTGGATTTTGGATTTTAGATTTTGGATTGGCCCGTCGGACCGTGGATCTCAATCCAAAATCGAAAATCCAAAATCCAAAATGAAGATTGAAATAAGGCAAGCCACCCAAGAGGATGCTCCTGACATCGCGCGATTCGCGATGAAGCTTGTCGAGCAACACGTGGGATACGACCCGACCCGGTTCGCTCGTATCGCGACGGTTGAGGGAATGGAGTGGTTCTATGGCGGGCAGACCGAAACGGATGATGCCGCTGTGCTCGTCGCGGAAGTTGACGGAAAGGTAGTCGGGTTCGCTTATCTCGGCTACGAAGAAAAGAATTACGCTGACCTTGCGGTCACTACGGCCCGACTCCACGACATATACGTCGAGGAGAACGCCCGTCACACCGGAGCCGGCCGCGAGTTGATAAAAGCGTCCGTAGGCATCGCGAGAGAATTCGGAGCAACGAAGCTTTTGCTATCGGTCGCGGCAAAGAACACGGCAGCCAAAGGATTTTTTGAACAAGCGGGGTTCGTGACGACGATGCACGAAATGATGCTGGTGCCGGACAGCTAAAGCGAGAAAATATTTTGAAATATCTAGTAGTACGAATAGGTGTCCTCACAATCATCGCTTTCGGTGCTGTTTCGCTTTTTGGCCAGGCAACCGCCGCTGCTCCGTGTTTTAACCGGATCGGCCAAAAGGAATGGGCGATACTGCTGAGCGATCTCGACCCGGAGAAGCGGAAGTCGCTGCAGGACGACGCGATGCGGAAGGCTCAGGTCGAGAACATGCGAGAGCTTCTTGCCTTCGCATGCCATGCAACGAAACTAGGTGTGAATTCCGAGCAGATGAATTTTAACGAGTTGGAGTTCATTCGTTCGGAAACGATCGCCGGTGAATATGACAAGAAGCGAACGAAGGTAAAGCCCGGTGAACCGTTTAGCTGGATCACTGATGCGCAGGTCACGGCGTTCTATAAAAAGCCCGCGAACACCACGGCTTTCAAACGCTTCTATGAGACAAAGCTGACCATGATGAGAAGGTCGGCACCTCCGGGAACTCGCGTTCCGCTGACGAATGTAGACGAAGCCCCCGCGCAGGATTACTACGCGAGGATGAAGATCGCGGAAGCCGCCGCGGCGACGCTTCTCACCCCGGC
>DATEOJ010000102.1:0-3979 GCA_035274235.1 Pyrinomonadaceae bacterium | reverse complement strand
GTCGAACCCGTAGTTTACACACGGGCCAGTTGTGACAATAACTAGATCAAGCTTCTTCAGTGAGCGAGTGCATTTCGAGCGAGGCCTCGTCGTTGAGTTGTGCACTTGCCGCTAACGCGGCAACGACGCGTTGTCGATGTTGTCCGTGGGCTCCGCCCCTTCGGGCTTCACCCACGGCTAAACGCATCTGACCGCTACGCGGCCGTCGTGCCGTTGACGCACTAAACGCGGCTTAACTTGGCGCCAATACGGTTCGGCCGCACTTTTCAATTTCTCTTTCCCGTGCTTTGACTCGGAATTCACTTCCCCCAGGCAGGGCTCGCACCATCTTTCGCAAGCAGTCGCAATCCCTTTCCGTCCATTCCAACGATCCAGAGATCCGCTTCATTGTCGATAAAGCGCTGCGTGCGTTCGAACACGATCCATCTGCCATCAGGCGAAACGGTGAATCCCTTAACAAACGTCTCTTCGAAGTTTGTTATCGGGACGGTTTGTCGTGTCGCGAGATCGTACCTGAGGATGTTTGCGAAGCTGTAGGCCAGGTCTGCTGCCGAGAAAAGAAAGCCCGAACCGTCCGGCAGCCAGCGAAGATCGCTGATCCACTGATACTTTTCTTTTGAAATCGTCGTTAACTTCTCCCCGGGGTGCTGCCCCCCGACTCCCTTGAGCCGGTAGATCAAGATCTCGTCATCCGTCATAACGGAATAAAGCAGGTGATCTGCGGTCTCGGGAGTGGGGCCCCAGTCATACGCACACGGTGCCGGCGGTCTTTCGCCTTTGAACACCGGCTCGAACGAATGTCCGATAGTTCCCTTGGAGGAGATATCGCTCACTATGCACACGCCGTTTCGATAACTGATACGCGAGCCATCGCGCTTCCACGCCGGTCGAAACGCGCCGAATAGCTCCAAACCGTCGCCACTGATCCCAAAGTCCGGAGCCGTTACCACCTTACCGGCCTTTACGTCGGTGCCCGGAATGATCCATCGCGTGCGACCGTATACGGCAACGATGGCCTGAGCATGATCACCGAAGTCGGCCACGTTCTTGAATGTCAGCGTTCGGGAAGATCCGGGAGGGAGGGTCAAGGGCTGGGGCATATCGGCGCCCATGACGTAAACGAAGAACACACCGGTGCTCGCTTTCGATGTCCGGAAAATCGGCTGTTCGTTGCGGACCGTCACGGTGACTGTGCCTTTCCCGTATTTCGAAAGCTCGCTGCGGTCCGGACCATTGGTTATTCGTCGAAGCCCCGTCGCATCCGGCTTGATCGAAAAAATGTCGGCATGGTAGTAAGACGTAACACTCTCATGTCCGCTCGAAAACGCAAGCTCGGCGCCGTCAGGTCTCCACGCCAGCTCATTTATCCCAAGCCCTTCGAGAGCATTGGCGTGTGTCCAGAAACGTCGGTCGTGCGAGCCGTCCGGCGAGATCAACCTGATCTCTTTTCCGTCGCGGACGTAAGCGATATTTCCACCGCCCGGCGCTGCTCCGCCTGAAGGCATCTCCGTCGGCGGCTTTAGGGATTCCTCGTTATTGGCCCGTTTGGGTGATGGCGGGGCCGGTTGGACGGACGTTTCCTTTTCGTTTGGCGATCGCTCATTGACCGGGTTTCGAGGGACGGTTTCCTTTTCGATCCGCGTCTCAGACTTCACAGGTTTCGAAGAAAGCGCGACGAGATCTGCCCCTTCCGCTCGTCCCCCGTACGCGAGGTTATCCAACAGCAACGTCGACTGTCCCTTGGGAAGCGTAAATTGCACAGACACAATTTCCGACTTGGAAACAAAACCGGCGAATGCGCTGTCCGGGCGCTTCTTGGTCGTAACTGTCGTGCTGTGTGTTTGGCCGTCCCGCGTGGTGACCGTTATCTCGACCGGCGAAACGATCGGCTGCATGGTCCACAGATCAAAACCAAAGGCTCGCACGCCTGAGGGAAAGTTTAGTTCGAGGTGTGCGTTGCCCGGTTGATTCGGAGCTCCCCATGACAAGTGCGCACCGTCTAACATTTTCATGCCCGGGTTTTGGGCGATATAGTTTGCGCTCGGCACGTAAATCGTCCCGGAACCAAATCTCCCGCCGCCGGCCGTTCGGAACCGGATTCCATCAACGTTCAGTGCCGTTTCGGGCGCATATTTTCCAAATCCTTTTGCAGGGGCTACACGTTCGAAATCGATTGTTTCCACGCTCTCCGATGCTTTTGAGAACGCCATCTTATCGTCAAAGAAGAACGTGTCAGGCTGAGCGATCGCGTGCGTGCACAGGATCGCGAGTGACATGAGAATACAAAGAGATCTCGTGAGATGGATGTGAGGCATTCATTTTTCTCCTAGTTTTGTGAGGACCTGAATCAGGTTGATTTTCCGAATTATCAAACATGAGGACGGCAAATACAATAAAGATTTGCTGGGGTTGAAACGGTCCGCTTAATGCACCGTCCCATTCACTTGCGAAATCGGGTTGCCAGGCTGATCGCGTCGAACGGTGCGTGCACCTTGATGTCGTTATCGAAGTAAACGTACACATCTCGTTTCTCCCGCGGCTTGAATTTCGCACGTGAGATCAATACCGCATCTCTCGGCTGAAGTCCGACACGCCACTTTTTTATCCGCTCGGCCCAGAGGTCGAGTTCTCTCTCTGTATATCCGCTAGCGTATAGCTCCGTCGACCCGTGAAGCCGAATGTAGATAATATCGGCGGTCAGGTCTTCCGCATACGGCCACTTACCCGCCGTGTCGGCAAACACTAGTGCAGCATTGTGCTCTCGCAGCAGTTCCATGAAGTCCTCGCAAAAGAAGCTCTCGTGCCGCGGCTCAAAGGCGTACCGGATCCTCGTGCGGGCCACGGCGTCCGGTGCGATCCAATCTTTTTTGCTGAGATCGTGTTCGTGTGCGAGTTTGGCCGCCGCCGATGACGTGCGGGGCAGCATTTTCAGGAAAGCCGAAATACGTTCGCGTTCGTAAGGGAGCCAGGGAGGAAGCTGCCATAGAATCGGACCGAGTTTCTTACCGAGAAGAAGAACACCCGATGCGAAGAAATTCGCTAGCGGTTGTCGAATGTTCTTCAGCCGCTTGCGGTGGGAAAGATACATCGAACCCTTTACCGCAAACACGAAATCTTCCGGCGTTTCGTCATACCACTTTTGATAACTCTTCGGCCGTTGGAGTGAATAAAAGGTCCCGTTGATCTCGATCGAGTTCATCTGCTGACTCGCGTATTCGAGTTCCCGCTTTTGCGTTAGACCTCTGGGATAAAATTCGCCGCGCCAGAATTCGTACGCCCAACCAGATATCCCGATGCGAGGCAGTGAGGACATTTTAGAAGGCTACCAAGTGGCGAATCGCGCGTTAGTAGCGCCCACGACTGTAAAATCATTCGCCCTTTACCCGGTTGTAAGCTTTTAAGACCAGACAACTGAGCATGCAAAATACAGAATGGGCGGCGTCCCTTAGCGATAACGAACGCTAAAACAAAAAGGGCCGCCCTGCGGCAGCCCTTTTACAACCAGACTATCGAACGCATTAACCTTTTGCTTTCTTGATCTCTTCGATCATCACCGGCACCGCTTCGAACAGATCCCCGACGATACCGTAGTCGGCAATATCGAAGATCGGCGCCTCGGCATCCTTGTTGACGGCGACGATCGTTCCGGCGTTCTTCATTCCGACGATGTGCTGAATTGCACCCGAGATTCCCAGAGCGAGATACAACTTGGGAGCGACGGTCTGTCCACTCGAACCGATCTGACGATCGATCGGCAGCCACTCACTGTCGCAGATCGGACGCGACGCAGCTAGATCGGCACCGAGAGCATCTGCCAGTTGCTGGGCAAGTGCGATATTCTCCTGCGACTTGATACCGCGACCGATCGCCACGATAACCTCGCTCTTAGTAAGATCGACCGAAGCCTTAGCTTCCTGAAACGGATCCTCCGGCGTCATGCGAATGTCGCCGACCGTCACATCAATTGTCTCAACCGTCG
>DATEOJ010000101.1:0-6758 GCA_035274235.1 Pyrinomonadaceae bacterium | reverse complement strand
CCTTGAACAATCCGACGTGTGTGTTCCACTCACCGCGTTTCTTCTTCAAACCCGCGTAGAGAATGTCGTGGACGAGTGTCGACTTGCCAGATCCCGAGACGCCGGTCACGCAGACGAGCATATCGAGCGGGATCTCGACCGAAACATTTTGCAGATTGTGCTCACGGGCGCCCGTAACGGTTATCTTGCGTTTGCCCTTTGCTCGTCGCTTCTGCGGGATCTTGATCTCGTTATCTCCACGGAGATAGCGAGCGGTGAGCGACGAATTGTTTTTCATCAGACTGTCGAAGTCACCTTCGAACACGACGTTTCCGCCGAGTTCACCGGCAAAAAGTCCGATGTCGAGAATATGATCCGCTGCACGCATCGTCTCTTCGTCGTGCTCGACGACGAGAAGCGTGTTCCCGATGTCGCGCAGGTTTTCGAGAATGCGAATCAGGCGTGCATTGTCGCGGGGATGAAGACCGATGCTCGGTTCGTCGAGGACGTAGAGCGTTCCGACGAGCAACGAGCCAAGGTTCGTCGCGAGCTGGATGCGTTGGGCCTCGCCGCCGGACAATGTGGCAGCCACCCGGCTAAGCGTTAGATAGTCCAGACCGACGTCGACGAGAAACTTCAAACGACGACGTATTTCGAGCAGGATCTTCTCGGCTATCTTCTCGCGTTCCTCGCTGAGCGTGAGCTTCTCGAAAAACTCACTGGCATCACTGATCGACATCGCGACGATCTCGGGCAGCGACTTACCGCCGACCTTTACGTCGCGAGCTTCCTGCCTCAACCGTGCGCCTTCGCATTCGGGGCACGTCGTATAACCGCGATACTTTGCGAGAAACACCCGGACGTGAAGTTTGTATTTCTTCGTCTCGAGCCACTTGAAGAAACCCTTTATCCCGCGCCAGCCTTCGTCGCCATAGATGATCGCGTTCTGCTGATAGTCGTCGAGATCGGCGAACGGTTTGTTTGCGGGGATCTTGGCAGACGATACGTACTTGAGCAGCTCCTTCTGCGCCCACGCGTGCTGCGGACGCGTAAACGGTTCTATCGCACCGTCCTTGATCGAGAGCAGCGGATTCGGAATGACGAGATCGTAGTCGACGCCAATAGTGTTTCCGAATCCCTGACACACCGGACACGCACCGAACGGCGAGTTGAAACTGAAAAGATGCGGCTCGGGTTCTTCGTAAACGGTGCCGTCGTATTTGCAGATGAATTTGTCGGAGAAGATGAGTTCCTGGTTTCTAGTTCCTTGTTCCTCGTTCTTTGTGGATGCATTAGAAATCTGTTTTGTCGACGAACTTGGAACTTGAAACTCAGAACTAGGAACGGTGATCGTGGCCGCATGTGCCTCGCGAAAACAGGTCTCAAGCGAGTCGACCAATCGCTGACGAATTTCTTTGTCCGCCTTCAGACGATCGATCAGGACGTAGGTGCCTTCGAAATCCTCGTACGGATAATCCTCCGGTCGCTGGAGCTCGATCATTTCGCCGTCGCGGAAGAGTCGCGAGAACCCCTGCTGCAACAGCATGAGCAGGTAAGCCGACACGCTTAGCTCGTCCGAGGTGACTGCGGTTTTCTTCTTCGTCTTTCTTTGCGGCTTTGCGACTTTGCGGGAACCATTTTCCTGAAAGAGAGGGAACAATACGTAAAACCGGGCTCCCTGAGGCAATTCCGCGAGAATTTCATCGGCGGCTGATTCGGGTGAGTCTTTTTTTACTTCACGACCGCAGACGTGACAAAACGTCTGCCCGGCCCGTGCGTAGAGGAGCCGGAGATAGTCGTATATCTCGGTCTGGGTCGCGACGGTCGAACGCGGATTTCGGGTAGCGTTCTTTTGCCGGATCGCGATCGCCGGTGCGATTCCGGTGATCTCGTCTACGTCCGGCTTGTCCATCCGCTCGAGAAACTGTCGGGCATACGCCGATAGCGATTCGACATAACGCCGTTGCCCCTCGGCGTAGATGGTATCGAATGCAAGCGACGACTTACCCGAGCCCGAGACGCCGGTAACGACAGTCAGTTTGTTATGGGGAAGCGAGACCGAGATGTTCTTGAGATTATGGACGCGTGCTCCGCGAACTTCGATGGCTTCGTCCTGTTTAGACCGTACTGCTTGCATAGGTGGAGAATCTGAGCCGTTAGGCAAAACTCGATTCTAGCAAACGGAGTTGTCGCGGCAAAGGCAGTGATCAGAAATCAGAAAGATTGAGTTAGCGGCACGGTGCGCAAGCCCGACCGTGAGGGAGGGCGGTATCGAGTGTGATGGTAGACGCGGATCGTGTTCGCAATCGCTTCCGGTATCGCCCTTACTAACGTGCGGGCTTGCGCATCGTGCTACCACCGCACATCATACGACGTAAAATTCTCCCGCCACGTCTCGTTGGTTTCAGCGATGAGGTAAGGAATTCGCCCGTCGAAATCTATGACGGCATCAAGCGGACGTCTGAGACGATAGTTGTAGCCCGTGGGAGACGCGACCGAGATCGTCACCTTGTCCTCGCCGATACGACAGACGACGGCGACTCGCCAGTCAGTCTTCGAGCGCACGAGAAGGCGGCCGCCAAGCGGGATCTTCGCGAGGGTTACTTTGTCTTCGGCAGGTTCCATCCCTTCTGTAGCGATTTGTATTCGTTCTCGGGAAGCTGAACCAAGTACGGGTTCTTCTTGGCGTCGAGCCACGACACGATGCGTTCAAGGTCCGGTCGTCCCATCGCAGTGCATCCGGCAGTTGGAGTCGCACTGTCTTTCCAGATGTGAAGAAAGATGCACGAACCATTTCCGCTCGTGATCGGATACGAGTTGTACGCGACAAAAACGCCAAGCGAATACTGCTCACCGACGGCAAGCATCTTCTCTGAGCTCTTCCAATCGTATGCTCCGACCTGCATTCGGTTGACGAGTTTGTTGTAGTGGTTCGATTTTGTGTCGTCAACACATTCGGTAAACTCTTCGAGCTTTGTAAAGGGAAACGTGAGCTGCTCGGGCTTCGCGGTGTCGGCAAAGACGAGCGTCAGCGGAAACATTCCCGCAGGTGCTTTGCCATCGCCTTCCTTTTTGAAGGTCGTCGCCTTCTCCGGCGCCGAATCCTGAGCCCACGCAAGACCTGTCCGTCCGACGACGATCGGGAAACTATCTCCGAGTGCGGTCCATTTTGCGCTCAGCGACTTCCGTTCGAATAAGCGCGCGGTACCGGTCGTCGCGTTCCAGTCCTTCGTCGTAACGAGAAGCGTCTGGAGCGATTCCGCGAACGGGGTTTTAACCGGTGGCGGTTGGGGTTTCTTTACTTGTGCCGAGACGAAGATCGACGATGCGAGTAACAGGATGAAGGCGACTGGTTTCATAAGGGTTCATCAAAAGTCGAGAGCCTGTATTCTACTACGGCTATTTACCTCAAGCGCAAGAACGCCCGCTTGCGCGGGCGTTTCTAACAGTCAATCGATCTTGTTTAGACCGTCGGGTCGGCTTCGAATACCGAGTCGTTTGACGCCTTGGTCTTACTCGTTGCGTATAGACGAAGCCCGAACGAGATCATCACGATAGACAGTCCGATCCATACCATCACCCAGATAAGGCCCGGGATGCCCGTCGCCGCCGCCATGTTACCGGCGTCGGTCTGGATGTCGGCTCCGACGAATGGACTGTTGATGAAGAAAAGCGTTTTGAGATCAAGCAGGGCATTGAGCAAGCACTGTACGGCGAGAAATGCGACCGCGAAGTTTGCGGTTTTCAAGCTCGAGTAGGCGCCGATGCCGACCAGTGCGGCGGCGAGTACGGCCCCCGCGACTATGGTAAACAGGATGCTCGAGAAACCCGCCTGAAGCGAAAGGAAATTAAAGACCGGGCTGATCACGGTGAATACGACCGTCATCAAACCAACAAACCCACCGAGGACGATCAGAAGTTTGTTCGGTGAGAACGAGCGTCGGATCAAGAACAGCAGTAGGACGCCGAAAGCCGTGGTACCAAGATACCCCGCGCTAGAAGTTAACAAGGCTCCAATGAATCCGCTCGGTGCCGAGTAGACGACACCGCTCCCGTCCGTCGAGATGGTAAGACTTTGTACCGAACCGCCGGTAATAACGGCGATGAGGGCGTGGCTGCTTTCGTGGATAAACGTTACGAACAGCCGGATCGGGTAGACGATGTACTCACCGAACGGAACGACCCACCAGAGAAGAAGTGTGATCACACTGGCGAGCAAAATAAGGTAAAGCTGAGGTTTAGCGTCCTGGGCAATTCTGTGTCGCATAGTCCTTTTTACTCCATGGTGGCTGTACGTTCGATATTACAGCAAAGTTCTAATCGTTCCCAAGGGTTTGATGCGGGTCGGCGGAGGGCCGTTTGTCTTTGGTGTTTGCGGGCTAGTGACAGGTGATGGGTGACGGGTGATTCGTCATTCGTCATTGGTCGCGTAGCGGACATATGCATTTAGCCGCGGGTGGAGCGTTTCGCGGAGCCTACGGTCTCGGGCCAACGACGTGATATTGCCGCGTCAGCGGCAAGTGCATCCGTCGAATCCATTAATATCGTCAACGGCGTTTACCCAAACCGGCGTCGATGTGCACCTACCGCTGACGCGGCAGTGTCGTGTTGCGTACCGACACCGTGGGCTCCGCGAAACGCTCCACCCACGGCTAAAGGCATCTGTCCGCTACGCGGCCAAAGAGCAAAGACCAACGACCAACGACTAACGCTCACTGAACACCGAACACCGAACGGCGAGCAACGAACGACGAACAAGGAACACCGAACAACAACCGACTACCTCGAATAATCTTCCTTCCCACCCGTCTTACTTTCCAACCTAACATCCGTGATCTCGATGTCCTTCTGCACTGCCTTACACATATCGTAGATCGTCAGGGCCGCGACGGTGACGGCCGTCAGCGCTTCCATTTCGACACCCGTCTTCGCGTCGGTGATAGCTTCGGCTTCGAGGTAGACGCCGTCGTCGATCAGTTCGGCCGTGACGTTTACTTTCGTCAGATCGATCTGGTGGCAAAGCGGGATAAGCTCCGAGGTTTTCTTCGCGGCCATGATGCCGGCGATACGTGCGATCTCGAGCGGATCGCCTTTTGGATTGGTTTGCGATCGAAGCGTCTCAATCGTCGCCGCTGATAACGCGACACGACACGACGCCACTGCACGACGCGTCGTAACGTCCTTGCCCGAAATATCGACCATCTTCACGCGGCCGGATTCGTCGTAGTGCGAAAGTTCGCTCATATTCTCCTCGCCTGGATGATAAGCGTATTGCCGCCGAGCAGCACTTCGTCGGAGTTCATCTCATCCGTCCAACGCTCACGTCGTTTTCCGTTCGATGAAAACTTTGCTGCCAAACGGATCAGCCATACGATCGGTATGAATGGCCACGCGTTCTTCTTTTTCGAATCGCGAAAAGCACGTTCGATCTCGAATCCGTTCGTCTCGAGCAGGAACCTCAGTTCGGAATAGCTGATCGGGTTTACATGTAGTGCGGCTTCCTCGATTCCGGCGTATTGATCGGAGATCGCGGCTCGCACCGGAGCCGACAGCGGCTTGAAGTGTGACGTATAGCCGTTGAAGAGCCACTTAAGTCGCTCCTCGATATTCATGATGTTCGGAACCGAAGCCACAAGCGTACCGCCGGGCTTCATCAGGCGGGCGAATTCTCTGATCGCACTAGCCGGGTTCTCTATATGCTCGAGGCCTTCGACGCACACGACGTGTTCGAACGAGCCGTCGTCGTAGGGAAGTCGTGCGTCGAGATTGCCCTTGCGGATCTCGACGTCCTCAAGCTCGAACAACTCCGGATAAAGGTCGCATGCAGCAACATCGTAGCCGAGCTGCTTGAGGCGATGAGCGATCGACCCGTGACCGGCAGGGACATCGAGCACGCGTCCGCGCGGTCGGTCCTTGAAGATCGACTCAACTGTTTCATGGACGCCCTCGCGGGCCATTGCGGCGGGTTGTTCCATTACAAATAAACGATCGACCTGACATCTCCGGCGTTCGCGACATCGCCTCGCGGAAAAACGATCAACGCATCAGCGTTCGCAAAACCGACAAAGTCGGATGATCCTTGCCAACCTAGCGGCGTCGCCGTTAGGCGTCCCGATCTATCGGTTGCAAGAGTCGCCGGGTAATATGTGTCGCGCTCCTTCGCTCCGCGGGCCGGTGCGGTCAAAACCGCGGATGCCTTTCGCAGGTCCACGTCGCTCGCCTTCTGCATCAACAGTATCGCCATCCTGACGAATAGATAAAACGTGACGGCAGATGAGACCGGATTGCCGGGAAGGCCGAAGACAAGTGTTTTGTTTAATCGACCAAAGACGGTCGGTTTGCCTGGTCTTAATCGGACGCGTTCGAAAAAGATCTCGGCACCGAGTTCGCGTAGTGCGGGTTTGGTCAGGTCATACTTTCCGACCGAAACGCCGCCGCTTATTAGCAGGATTTTAGATTTTGGATTTTGGATTTTGGATCTTGTCGCGCCCAGCCCGACCGCTTTGGAAATAGTCTGTTTGAGTAAATTCAGATCGTCGCCGGTCTGCGGAAGTATCTTGACTCTGGCTCCGACACGCTCGCATAACACTTTGAGCATCACCGAATTCGAGTTTCGAATCTGATCGCGTCCCGGTTTCTTGTCGATCGAGACGATCTCGCTGCCGGTCGAGAGGATGGCAACTGTCGGCGGTTCCGCAACCTTAACGTTCGCGTACCCAAACGACGCGAGACTAGCGATCATGCGATCGGTTATTATTTCGCCGCGTTGAAATAACCGA
>DATEOJ010000100.1:0-10040 GCA_035274235.1 Pyrinomonadaceae bacterium | reverse complement strand
CCGCCGATCCCGCCGGTCGCGAAGACATTGATCCCGGCGCGATGTGCAATGAGCGAAGTTGTCGCGACAGTCGTCGCACCGTCGACCTTCAACGCCGAAGCGATCGCGAGATCGCGGACCGAGAGTTTTCGAACGTCGCCGCTCGTCGCAAGTTTCTCGATCTGGTCGCGATTCAATCCAACGAAGATCTCGCCGTCGAACATCGCGATCGTAGCCGGTATCGCACCGGTATCACGAACGATCTGTTCGAGGGTCAAAGCTGTGTCGAGATTTCGCGGGTGAGGCAGACCGTGCGAGATCACCGTCGACTCGAGCGCAACTCGGGGCCGGTCGAAGTGAAGTGCCCCGGCGATCTCTTCGTTAAAGTTGAACTTCATTTTACTAGCTTGAAGATCCGGTTGAGTCGCGGATGAGTGACGCAGCCAAAGACGTCTCCGTTGGACGCACCGCGATCACAGGACCAATAGACGAACATCGCACGGCCGATGATCAACTCACGAGGTACGAATCCCCATCCACGGCTGTCGTCGCTATCGTCTCGGGCGTCGCCCATGCAGAAGAACTGATTATCGGGAACGACCATCGTCTTTCCTTCGACGCCGAAGTTGTAATGTCCCATCGGCAGCTTCATCCCCGCCTTAAGACCTTCGACCGTGTCCTCGTGGTAGTAAACGTCCCACTTGTCCTCCGGCTTCCGGGGTTCGAATTCATGCGTATCCAATGCGGCGTCTTTGACCGGTGCGTCGCCGATCACTCTGTGCTCAGGCAACAGTTGGCCGTTGATAAAGACCTGGTTGTTTTTGAATTCGACGGTCTCGCCCGGCAGACCGATGACCCGCTTGACGTAGTTGATCTGATACTTGACGAGTCCGCGCTGGCGGTCGGTTTCGGGCTTTTCCCTGTTGCCCGGATATTTGAACACGATGATGTCGCCGCGCTGGATCTCACGCATAGGGAGAAACGGCAACGGATTACCACCGGGGTTAAAAATAAACTTGTTGACGAGTAGGTAGTCGCCGATGAGGATCGTGTTCTGCATCGATCCGGTAGGAACGGTCACCGCCTGAAGGATGAACGTCATACCGAACAATGCCATGACAAACGTCACGACCAGCGATTCAAAGTACTCGCGGACCAGCGACTTCGGCGGTCCCTTCGGCTTCTGTTCTTGTTCGGTCTTATCCTCGGTTATCTCTTTACTCATAAACTAACGACGCTCACAGACTAACGACTTACCCTTACGTTAATTCCCCGTCTTGCGTTTCGCCGACTCGGCGTTTTCTTCATTTAGGGCCTTTATCGCTTCGCTTGCCGCCATCATCTCCGCCGACTTTATCGACGACCCGCTGCCCTCCGCCCGGCCTGTGTCCCAGGCCGCCTCGACGTAAAAGGTTCGCTCGTGCGGCATCCCCTCGGTTTTCAATAGCGAGTACGCCGGACCCGACAGTTGCTTCGATTGAAGCATCTCCTGCAGGAGCGACTTATAATCCGCGGAGCCTTCGGGAGTCGTTCGCTTAAACTCGTCAGCGAACACTCTTGCTATGAACGAGCGTGCCCCGATGTATCCGCTATCGAAGAAAACCGCGGCGATGATCGCCTCCATTGTATTCGCAAGGATAGCCCGCTTCTGGCGTCCTCCGGTCTTTTCCTCGCCGCGACCGATTCGGATGAACTCACCGATCTTCAAAACTTCGGCCACATCGGCCAGCGTCGACGTACTCACGAGCCGGTGCTTCATCAATGTGAGCTGGCCCTCGCTGGCGGTCGGATATTTTTGAAAAAGCTGTTCGGCGATGGCGAGGCCGAGGACTGAGTCGCCGACAAACTCGAAAGTCTCGTTCTCTGTAGCCTGGACCGTTTCCTCTTTCCCGGCTGCGTTCTCATAGGCCCACGAACGGTGGGTGAGGGCACGTTCAAGCAGTGCCAGATCTTGAAACGTATAGCCGAGAAGGCTTTCAAGCCTCGAGAGTTTCATTTCGGAAGACTAGTTTATGAAGAACGCGGACAAAAAGAAAGCCGGATGCAAGTTTGAAGTTTGCATCCGGCACGATTTCTAGATCCAGTATTGGAAGAAGTTATTTCTGACCAGCTTTCTTGGCCACGGTCGATTTGGCAGGTGCCGAATCTGACATAGGCTTGGTCGGTGCTGCCGAAGCAGGAACCGCTGTCGTCGTCGTCGTCGTTGTCGTCGGTTCCGGATCCGCCACCGGAGTAACCGGCGTCGTCGGATTCGGGAACGGCTTGGAGATCATCGACGAGATGAACGCGTCCAAACCGGCGTCCTTATCGGTGCGACGTTTGTAGAGAATGCCGAGCTGCTTATAGAGACCGTCCTTGTACGGACCGGCCTTCGCAACGCTGTGTGCACGACCAAACGCATCGATCGCACGCTCGAGATAACCGTTGAACATAGCGATCTTCGATTTCACCTGCGTGTCGAGATCGGCCTTCACCTTGTCGTCGGTCGCATCCTTCAGCTGCTGGATGAGTTTTGCGATCTCATCACCGATCGGAGCACCTTCGTTGACGTAGTACTCACCGATCGCGCCATAGATGCGTGGGTCGTCCTTCGAAAGCGGCGACTGCGATAATTCGTAATAAACCGGCAGGGCCGTCTTGTAATCCTTCTTGCCGTAGAAGCTCAGGTACGCGACGTTGAACTGCAAGTTGTTGATCGCCGCATCACGGTTGTCGCGGTTGTATACGCCGACACCGATGTAGGGCGAACCCTTCTTCGGACCGTCGTTATACTTACGATCGAATTCCCAACCACCCTTCAACCGGGTCGCCACCATATTCGAAAGTCGAATACTCTCGTCGGCGTACTTAAACTTGTTCTCCGGCGTCGACTTCTCTGCGGAGACCAGAGCCATCGTAAAGGCGATGTTCATATCATCCTTCTTAACGTTGAGGATCTGATTACCGGCAGAAATAACGTCATCGGCATTGCCTGCCTTAAGACCTGCGTCAAACTTGTCGAAGTGCGGCTTGAGGGCAGCACCTTCTTTTGCTGCCGGCAAAGCTTTTTCTATTCGGGCGACGTGCGGCTTTACGAAATCAACCTGCTCCTTGAAGGCTTCGCACGAACCATACTTCTCGAGATACTCTTTTCCGGTCGTGAGCGCCGACTCCATCTCGGGAACGGTCTTCTTTGCGTAGACTTCAGTGAACTTTGTATAGAGTGCGTTGTGTCCATCGACATCAGCGCATGATACCGGGGGGTCTTGTCCGAAAGTGAGTGTGGCGGCGGCTGCCATAAGGGCGGCTGCCATTACTCCGGTGCCCATGAACCTAAAAATCGTCTTCATTACTCTAGCTATCCTCCAGCTGATACAGCTCTTATTTTTTTATTCCGACAACCCCGACTTCTGGTCGAGGGTTTCGCGTGAAATCAGATGTAGCACCCTATAAATAAGTTGCAAATATTTCCGGCGAAAAAGTGGCCGTTTTCATTGGCCGTAGGCTCGTCGAATCCGTCCGTTGGGAAGTCATAATAATCACGCACAGTCGCGTTTTGTGTCAAGCGAAAACCGGGTCGCGAACGCCAAAACGCCGAAACATCTTTCAAACGAAAAATGCTTCGGCGCTTTGAAGCGAAAGTGACTGTGTTTACTTATTCTTGACGACTCGCGGACGCTCCCTCTTCTCGACCGGGACCGCTGCGGGGGCCGCCGCACCACTGCGGTCGTACTCGATGACCACCGGGGTGATCGGCTTACTCTGCGTCGTCTTCTGGACCAATTTCTTCTCGGGTTCCGTCGGCTTAGCGGTCGCTATCTGCGTCGGCTGAGCACCGCCAACAACGATTGGCGACTGCTCTGCTCCGTCAGTATCCGCGTCGGCCATATCCGAATCTTCACCCTCGTCATCCTCGCCCTTCGAATCGAAAGCAGGTCGAGTTTTCAACTGGCGAGCATAAAGGAGCTCGCGGTTCCGACTGATCTGCGGGCTGAGAGCCTGATACACCTTTCCGGCGATCGTCGCCGCCCACTTGCCGCGCTCGCTCTGACCACGGGTGATAACAACGACCGAATACTTCGGATCCTCGACCGGTGCGACCGATGCAAACAACCCGATCCACGATCCTCGGGTAATACACGAACCCGTCTTTCCAGCTACACCCATTCCCGCGTCTACGCCGCGATGGGCCGTTCCATATTCGGCCGCTCCCATCATTCCAGGCAGCACGCCTTCAAAGCTTTGCTTCGGGACAGGAAGCAGTTCACGAACCACCGGGTGGAACGACGACTTCTGCACTTGCGGCCCTCGCATGATCTGCGGAACTACTTTCTTTCCGCCATTCGACAGGGCGGAGACCATCACCGCCAGCTGGAGCGGGGTCACTTCAAAATCGTCACCGTGCGAATAGATGCGGGGATTGTTGTTGCCATACGGGAGCTTGCCCGGCGTCTCGCCGTCAGCATTGATACCGGTACGTTCACCGAGACCGAGCCGCTTTGCGTATTCGATCATCTTGGGCGAACCCATGTTCACGCCGACGCGCTGGAAATAAACATTGTTCGACTTCGCCAGCGCGTAGTCAAGATCCATCTTTGTTGAGCTGTTGTTGATATGACCATCGTTGTTGATCACGTTCTCGTTCAGACCGGCGACACCGGTGACGAGCTTGATGGTCGAGCAGGGTTTGAAGCTGTCGCGGATCGCCCAGTCCTGATTGACGATGGTCAGGACCTTTCCTGTTTTAGCTTCCATCACGACTACAGTGCCGGCGTGGCCGGCGAGTGCGTTCACAGCGGCACTTCGAACACGCATATCTTCACCGGTCGTGTCGTCTTTTGCGATGTTGTCCAGGGTGGTCGTACGAAGACCGCGTTCGAACGCGAGTCGGCGTTCACGTGCCGCACGTGCGGCGGCTTCGCGACGTCGCTGCTCGGCCAATGCGGCCTGACGACGTCTTTCAGCTTCGCGGCGACGCTCGGCTTCAGCCCTGCGAGCTTCGGCGCGGCTGAGTTTCTTGCCCTTTGTCTGAGTTTCCTTTGCGACCTGCTTTTTCGAGTCGCGTCGGTTGTCACGCTTCGCGATCGACTTGTCGTTCCGCGAGCTCGACTTAGATTTCTTAGCTAGCTGCTCCTTCTTTGTGTCCTTTTTAGACGCCTGCTTCTTGTTGCGGGCATCCTTGCTGGAAGCCGTCGTCTTCTTAGAAACGGTCGTCTTCTTCGTTGAGGTCGATTTCTTCTTGGTCTGGGCGTGAAGATTGGCTGAGAACAGGAGAGCGATAAGAGTGATAGGGAGGAAAAGCGACGTGAGACGCTTTGGGGGACACATTAACTTCATGGCTTACCTCAGCTGGCTAGGATTCTGTTGTGATTTCCGGGAAAGTCTCTTGAGCGTGAATGTTCAAGAGTTTGCGAAAAAGCTAAGGCAGACTATAACATTCAACACACGCCGAGGCAAGCGAAATTAAGCAGATGTTTAAGCAAGGCGGGATATGAGCTTTTTCAACACATTTCGCGGCCGTCTCCTTCTGGTTCTGGTGCTCCTTCTGGTCGCCACGCTCGGTATCCAGTATTACGTAAATCTCGTCACACAACGCCAAAGTATCGAGCGGCGCGATGCCCAGGCCCAGGCCCTGGTCGCAGGTATTGCCCTCGGTTCCAACGGCATTACCTCGAGCGAGTATATCCAGGACCTGATCGACCGAGCCGGCCAGACATATTTCGACGAAGAATCGACCGCTCTTATAAAAGACGTCATCATCATCGATAACAACTGGATGGTAAGCGACAGCCTCAATCCGGATTTCGTTCCTACCGTCGGTCCAAACGGAGAAACAAATTACAAGAAGCTGTCGGACCTTCCCAACCTGCCTCCCTTAAAGGAAGGTGCTCGCCTCGGCGAGGACATCACCCATTTCCCAAACGCCGGGATCAAGGGGGACGATGAGGCCCACGCGGTTCCGATCGAAACGAGTAAAGGGCGTTGGTACGTGATGGTCCTGCTGCGCGACGACAAGAACGAGGCAGTACAACGTGCGGCAATGCCGTTGATCGCGACGCTCCTGGTCTTCTCGTTATCGGCGATGGTCACCTTTTGGCTCGTCTGGCGTTTCACCCGCCCGGTCGCAAATCTCTCCAACGCCGCGCGGCAGGTCGCCGAGGGAAATTTATCGGTCCGAGTTCCCGACAGTGGACGCACCGACGAGATGGGTCAGCTCGCACAGCGGTTCAACGAAATGACCGCCGAGCTCGAGAAGAGCAAGGTACTCGAGGACCAACTCAGACAAGCCGAAAAAAGCGCCGTCATCGGACGCCTCGGTTCCGCGATCGCACACGAGATAAGAAACCCGCTCAACTTTATTAACCTGACGCTCGATCACCTGCGTTCGAAGTTTGTCCCTGAGGATCCGAACAAGACCGCTGCATTCACGAAACTCATCGCGCAGGTTAAGTCGGAGGTCGCTCGGATCAATCAGCAGATCTCCGACTTCCTCAACTACTCTCGTCCCGCAAAGGCAAACGTTCGTCCGCTCGACGCCCGGCAGGTTATCGAAGACTCGCTGCGGCTCGTCGAGGCGCAGGCGGCTGAGAATGACATTCGTATCAGCGTGGTCGAGCACGAGAACGTACCGACGGTTCTCGGCGATCCGGAATTTCTGCGTTCGGTATTCAACAACCTGTTTATCAACGCGGTCCAGGCGATGGGCAACGAAGGCGGCAATCTGAATGTGAAGATCTCGCCGGACAACGGCTTTGTGCGGTTCGATATCGCCGACACCGGCCGCGGAATCTCGCATGAAAACCTGGCGAAGATCTTCGAACCGTACTTTTCTACCAAGGAAACGGGAACTGGATTGGGTCTGGCGATCGCGCAGAAGATCGTAGACGTTCACAACGGGACGATCGACGTCGAATCTTCCGAGGGCGCGGGGACGAAGTTTACGGTAAAATTACCGAAAGCGAAGTAGCCACAGAGCACACAGAGAAATCTGTTCGATCCTCTGTGTGCTCTCTGTGGCAAGAGCGAACAATATGGCAAGGAAATCGATACTCGTCGTTGACGACGAAAAGAACCAGCGGGAAATACTCGAAACGATCCTCTCGGGTGAAGGCTACGATGTGACGACCGCCAGCTCGGGCGAGGCGGCGATGAAATTCGTTGAGTCGCGACGATTCGATCTCGTTCTGACCGATCTCAAAATGACCGGGATGAGCGGACTCGAGTTGCTAAAGGAGCTGACGAACTACGACAAGTCGATCATCGTCATTCTGCTCACGGCACACGGGTCGGTCGACTCGGCAGTGGACGCACTCCGACTCGGCGCTTTCGATTATCTTCAGAAACCCTACGACAGCGAGAAGCTTCTCGACACCGTCTCTCGAGCGCTGAACAAGCTCACCGCACTCGACACCGAGATCGTTTCGGTCTCACCCGAGATGGACAAGGTGAAGAAACTCATCTTGAAGATCGCGAAGTCGAACTCAACCGTTCTGATCCGCGGCGAGAGCGGAACCGGAAAAGAGATGATCGCGCGTTCGATCCACGGTAATTCGCTTCGGTCGAACGAAGTCTTCCAGGCCGTGAACTGCGCGGCGATCAACGAGAACCTCCTCGAGTCGGAATTGTTCGGTCACGAGAAGGGATCGTTTACGGGAGCGGTCGGGGAGAAGAAGGGACTGTTCGAAGTCGCGAACAACGGTTCGCTCTTCCTCGACGAGATCGGCGAACTAGACATCGCACTTCAGGCGAAACTCCTTCGTGCGCTTCAGGAGAAAGAGATCCGACGCGTCGGTGGTATTAAGGACATCGAGGTCGACGTCCGCGTGATCGCGGCGACGAACCGCGATCTTTTGAAGATGGCAGAGGAGCAGCGTTTCCGCGAAGACCTCTACTACCGACTCAACGTTCTCTCGATCGAGATCCCGCCGCTTCGCGAACGACGGTCGGATATTCCTGTGTTGATCGAATACTTCTTAAAGAAACACACGCGTGGAACGGAACGGAAAGTGGGGATCGAGGGTGAAGCGAAAAAACTCCTCCTCGACTATCACTATCCCGGCAACGTCCGGCAGCTGGAGTCCGCGCTCGAACGAGCGATCCTTCTGTGCGAGAACGATACGATCACGCTTGAAGACCTCCCACCCGAGATGACTCAGTCGCGAGCTGCAGGTGTGGCCGTCGTCGGCGGCGGTGATTCGCAGTTCAAGCTGCCCGCCGAAGGTGTGAACTTTGAAGACGTCGAGCGAAGCCTGATCATGCAAGCGATGGATAGGACCGACAACAACATAACCAAGTCGGCCAAGCTGCTCGGACTAACATTCAGGACGCTGCAGTATCGGTTGGAAAAGTTTGGGATCAAGAAGGACGGAGACGGAACCGGTGAGGAAGACGAGGCGTAATGTCTTGCGTATTTTCTAACGCAGAGCTCGCGGAGAACGCGGAGGAAGATACTAAACAAGCTCCGCGATCTCCGCGGTCTCTGCGTTAAAGATGGGGGACGATATGGAATGGTTCGCAACTTTATCCCTGGCACTGGGTTCCGCTTGGACGAGCGGGATCAATCTCTACGCCACCGTCACCGTTCTCGGACTGATCCAAAAAATCGGCTGGGCAAAACTTCCCGGTGGGCTTGATGTCCTCGACCATTGGGCGATCATCGGAGTCGCCGCGTTTCTCTATCTTGTCGAATTCTTCGCCGACAAGATCCCGTACGTCGATAGCGTCTGGGACGTTGTCCATACGTTTATCCGAATCCCGGCCGGTGTCATTGTCGCGTATGCGGCGACGTACCAACTCGATCCGGGCATCTACATTCCCGCTGCACTCGTCGGTGGAGGACTCGCTCTTTCGTCGCACGGAACAAAAGCGGCAGTCCGCGTCGGCGCGAATTTGTCACCGGAGCCGGTCTCGAACTGGGTCCTCTCTGTCGTCGAGGACATCATCGCGTTTGTTGGGACCTTTCTTGCCGTCTTCGCACCGGTAATCATCGCGATCGTCCTCATCGTCTTTGTCATCTTCTTTCTCTGGTTCTTCCCGAAGATCCTGCGAGCGTTCAGCCGAATGTTCCGCTCGGTCGCGGCACAATTTCGCGGCGAGAGTCTGGCCAAGTAAAGAATACGGACGACAAACTTTAGTTTGTCGGTATATTCGGACAACAAACTTCAGTTCGTCCTGCGAGTGTACAGAAGAACAAACTAAAGTTTGTTCTCCGTCGGAGAGTAATCCTCAGCCGCCAGTTGAAGCCTGACCGCGCCATTCCGCTATAATATCGAGGACAAACTCACCTTATGAACGAATGGCTGTTTGATCATCTCGCCTGTCCGCGGGATAAGGGGAAGCTCGAACTTCGGGGCGACGATCTGGTCTGTGAAAATGGCCATGCCTATCCGGTTGTGGATGAGATCCCGGTGATGCTCGTCGAGGAAGCCGAGATCACCCACGGGTATATCAGCCGGACATTCGAGAAGATCGCCGCGATAAAAGACGGTACCGTCGAAATTCCGGCGGCGACCTCGAACGGCAAGGCGATCGACGAGTATGTCCAAGGCGAGGTCCCGTACACATCCGGCAATCTCTATTTCTCGATACAGCACAAACTGACGCGCTATCCCATCCCCCACACCCGCCTTCGACCCGGCAACGGCGAACGTCTGCTGGACATCGGGTGCAACTGGGGACGCTGGTCGATCGCTGCTGCGAAGAAAGGTTATAAGCCGATCGGTATCGATCCGAGTCTTGATGCGGTGATGGCCGCACGGAGAGTTTCGAAACAACTCGGTGCCGACGCGCATTTCGTCGTCGGCGACGCACGCTTTCTTCCGTTCAAAGACAGCGCGTTCGATACAGTTTTTTCATACGGCGTCTTCCAACATTTCAGCAAGGAGAACGCGAAGATCTCGTTCGACGAGATCGCGAGAGTCTGCAAAGCCGATGGCGTTACACTTGTCCAGATGCCGAACAAGTACGGCATACGGCAGTATCAGCAACATCGTCGACGCGGATTCACCGAAGGCGAGGGTTTTGAGGTTCGCTACTGGACACCGTCGGAGTTAATGAAGACTTTCGAAGACAAGTTCGGGCCG
>DATEOJ010000099.1:0-11556 GCA_035274235.1 Pyrinomonadaceae bacterium | reverse complement strand
TGTCGCGCGCTTCCCAGACGTGAAGCACCGGCATACCGGCGATCGGCGATGCGGGGTCGTCGAGAGCGGATGGGTTGACGATGTCGTTTGCACCGATCACCCACGAGATGTCCGTGGAAGGGAACTCGTGATTGATCTCGTCCATCTCGAAGACGATGTCGTAGGGAATGTTGGCTTCTGCGAGTAGAACGTTCATGTGCCCCGGCAGGCGACCTGCGACCGGATGGATCGCGAACTTCACCTCGACGCCCGCGGCCTTCAGGATCTTCACAACCTCCGCTAGCGAATGCTGCGCTTGTGCGACCGCCAGTCCGTAACCCGGAACGATGATCACCTTCTTCGACTGCTGCAGCATCGACGCAGCAGTCTCCGCATCGACCGAACGCACTTCGCCCGCAGGCGCCGCTCCAGCGGAAGCAGTCGCCCCGCTCTCGGTTCCGAATCCACCGAGCATCACGCTTACGAACGATCGGTTCATGCCTTTGCACATGATGTAACTCAGGATCGCACCCGATGAACCGACAAGAGCACCGGTGATGATGAGCAGGTCGTTCGACAGCATGAAGCCCGCTGCCGACGCAGCCCAGCCGGAATAGCTGTTGAGCATCGATACGACGACCGGCATATCCGCGCCGCCGATAGCCATGATGAAGTGGACGCCGAGAATTCCGGTGATCACGGTTGCGATCAGTAGCGGCCATTGACCCGTTTGCGCGTCAGGCGACAAAAAGAACGCGACTCCGAGACCGATCGTTACGAGCAGCATGATGATGTTGATCATGTGCCGTCCCGGAAGCATCAACGGCTTGCCGCTGAGCGATCCGCGCAATTTGAGAAACGCGATGACCGAGCCGGTGAATGTGATCGAACCGATACAGACACCGATAAACACCTCAGCAGTGTGCAGATTCTTTTCTGCGGCGTTCATGTTGCCGTGCGGTCCGAGATAAGTCGCGAATCCGACGAGCACGGCCGCCAATCCGACGAAGCTGTGAAGGATCGCAACAAGCTCGGGCATCGACGTCATCTGGACGCGGCTCGCGAGTATTGCTCCGATGACAAGACCGGGAACCAGTGCGGCGGCCAGAACCGGCAATCCGCCGGTATTCATAGCGGCACCGGTCGCAACGAGTGCGATCAACATTCCGACGATGCCGTACCAGTTACCGCGGCGTGCCGTCTCCTGTCTCGACAATCCGCTGAGGCTGAGGATAAACAACGCGCTCGCGGCGATGTATGCAATTGTGATGAGGCTGGTTGTCATTCAGATTAGTAACTATTCGATACCCTTAGTCTTCATCCAGTCGAGCTGTTTTTGCGCAACCGCTTGCTCATTCTTCGCGGACAGGTCGGGGATTTTTGCCTCCGCCGCCCTCTTCAGCGTCTCAGTTGCATAGTGTGGTACGTCCCGCTCATCTAGCTTCCCATCCACGATCGCGAGCACTAATGCCGCATCTCTGGTCGCACGATATTCCTGTAGTAGCTGTCCGGCTTTCGCATTCGCAAGACGCGGCGAGCCGATATAACCGAGCCAGTTCGGTTTACTGAACTGAAAAAGGTCGGCGGGTTGATTCACCGTTAACGGCGAAAGGTTTTTGTAACCCGCATCGACGAGATCCGGTCGGACAAACATCAAGCGGCTCGTCTCGTCGAATCCTGCGTGAAGATCCAGTAGGCCGCTCTCATTCTTGTCTGCGTCGGACATCGTGATATCCGGCGGTGTGACCTTAAGCGCGGCAAGCTGCTCCTTTGTCGGTTGCAGTCCTCGTAGATGAACCATTCGGCCGCCGTACGTGTCGCGGAAGAAGTCGCCCGCTTGATCGAGAATCAGGTTGTGGTGCGGCGCTCCGTGGCCGTGCATGATAAACACCCACCGAAATCCCTGTTCGCCAAGTTCACCGGCGAGATCCATGAAGAGGGCTCGCAACGTGGTCCGGCGAACCGAGTAGGTTCCGGGAAACGAATATTTTCCGCCGATCTCATTAGCTCCCCCGTGACCGAGCGGTATCGTCGGGAAAATAAGAACGGACCAGCCGGGACGAGCCGCGATCGACGCGGCGACCTTCTGGGTTATCCACTCGTTTGAATATCCATCGGTGAACGATGGCAGGTGCGGTCCGTGTTGTTCGAGGACTCCGCCCGGAAGGATAACGACCGTCTTCTGCTTGTCGAGCGCACGGATCTGCGTTGCGTTCATTTCCGCAACACGATAGACCTGTCCATTTGCGACGAGGAATGAAACGAAAATCAGGATGGTCGCGGACAACAGTTTTTTCATCGTTACCTCCAACCGATTAATCGGACCTAAGTACGACCGCCAGAAGCTCAGGATTCGGACCCTTCTATAGTTTAGCGACTAAAGAATCTTGCGACCCCTGAGGCGATGCCTTGGAGTTCGCCGGCGGCCATATCGAACCTAATTTGTCCGATCCACCCGTGACCATGGCGATTCGAGTGTATGGTAGCTGTTGTAGCGACATGTCCGACTCGGTCATGTTCGCAGCTTAGTTCGAACTCCCCTTCTAGCGAGGACCAAGTCCGTTTTCCATCCCAACCGTTCCACGAGGCGGCAAGTTCGCCGAAAAACTTCGGAAGGCCGTTATCCGTCGGATCAAACGCATATACACGAACGCTCGCCTCGAACTCATTCTCCCGGAGCGTCACCCGATAGTATTCGGAACCGGCCGAATTTTTTAGCCCGTCTGGCTCAGACAACTCAATGCTGGCATTATTCGCTTGGCCGACAATCTGCATCGCGGCTACTTCCTAAACATCCCCAGCATTCGATTCGTAACCAGAAATCCGCCGGCGATATTGATCGCCGCGATCAGCACCGCGATCGCACCGAGGATCACGGTCAGCGTCATTGATGATGACGTGAGCTGCAGCATTCCGCCGACGAGGATGATTCCGCTGATCGCATTCGTGACTGACATGAGCGGCGTGTGCAACGCGGGCTTCACATTCCACACAACCTGGAACCCGATAAAGATCGCAAGGATGAAGACCGTAAGGTGACCGAGGAAGTCGCTCCCCGCGGCCTCCTGCTTCGGCGGGATCACCAACGCGAGTCCGACCATGACCAACCCGACAACCGCCAACAGCCACGGACTGACTCCAGTACCTTCATCCTGTCCGTGACCACCGGTCGGAACTTTCGCCGCCGCGATCGACGCCGAGCTCTTTGTCGGCACACCCGGCTCGGGTGGCGGCGGTAGTTCTTTTGCCGGTGCCGGCCACAGCATTTTTCCGTCGTGAAGCACGATCGCGCCGCGGACGACCTCGTCTTCGAGATCCACATGAACTGCGCCGCTGTCGTCCTGCAGCTCC
Source organism: Pyrinomonadaceae bacterium (assembly GCA_035274235.1). Taxonomy (GTDB): domain Bacteria; phylum Acidobacteriota; class Blastocatellia; order Pyrinomonadales; family Pyrinomonadaceae; genus OLB17. The sequence continues at coordinate 8,226 of DATEOJ010000099.1, read as the reverse complement.
TCCAGAAGCGCGGTGACGGTCGCACCGTACAATTGCGACGACATCGACGCCATGCGCGACGGCAGATCCGTGTAGCCGATGATCGTCACGCCCTTGTGATGGACGACGTGACCCGGTTCGGTCAATACACAGTTACCACCTTGTTCGGCCGCGAGATCGACGATCACCGAACCCGGCTTCATCGACTCGACCATTCCTTGCGTGATCAATTTCGGCGCCGGCTTTCCGGGAATCAATGCCGTCGTGATGATGATGTCGACCTGCATCGCCTGCTGTGCGAACAGAGCCATCTCGGCTTTGAGAAACGCGTCGGACATCTCCTTGGCGTAACCGCCTTTGCCTTCGCCCTCTTCCTTAACATCGAGACCGAGAAACTCCGCACCCATCGACGCGACCTGATCTTCGCACGCCGATCGCGGGTCGAACGCACGAACGATCGCACCCAAACCCTTCGCCGCACCGATCGCGGAGAGTCCCGCGACACCGGCACCGATCACAAGAACCTTCGCCGGATCGACGCGACCCGCTGCAGTTATCTGACCGGTAAAGAACCGAGGGAAGTGCGCCGCCGCTTCGACGACTGCGCGGTAGCCGGCGATGTTTGCCATCGCCGAGAGCGTGTCCATCTTTTGCGCACGCGTGATACGTGGGACGCTGTCCATCGCGAAGACGGTCACGTGTTTCTTCGCGAGACGATCGAGCATCTCGCGATTCTGGGCCGGCCATACAAACCCAACGAGCCATCCGCCCTCACGCATGAGATCCGTTTCGTCGCCTTCCGGCGGACGCACTTTCATGACGAGGTCAGATGTTTTCCAAAGCTCGGGAGCGTCGGCGACGATCGATGCGCCGGCTTCCTGGTACTCTGCGTCCGAGGCGTTGATAACATCGCCCGCTCCGGATTGGACAGCGACGTCGAAACCGAGTTTCTTAAGCTTGAGAATTGTCTGAGGTGTTGCGGCGACACGTCGTTCGCCGGGATGTATCTCTTTCGGAATACCGATTGTCGTCATATAGGCTGCTGGAATTCTAGAGGCGGTAAGACCGGAGTGCAAGGACTAGCGCTATGGCGTCCCACTCAAGGGACTGGAGCGCAGGCATCCCTGCCTGCATGAGCGTCGCTTCGACGCGAAAAAGCGCTGGCAAATCGAGTTGTTGATTTGCCGACATCCTACGCCGCGGAAGCCACGGCGTTGCAGGCAGGGATGCCTGCGCTCCAGTCGCTCCGCCGTTGCTATTCGATGATGACGTCTACGCAGTCTTCGCCGACGCTTCCATATCCGGTTTCCAACGGAGCACCGGTTTGCGCGCGGCGGCCGCTTCGTCGAGGCGCCCGATTCGCGTTGTGTGCGGTGCGTCGATCACGAGTTGTGGATTCTCGGTCGCTTCGCGGTCGACATCCTTCATCGCTTCGATAAATGCATCAAGGTCCTGACGTCCTACCGACTCGGTCGGCTCGATCAACATCGCACCTTCAACGACGAGCGGGAAGTAGATCGTCATCGGATGGAAGCCGTAGTCGATCAGACGCTTTGCGATATCGAGCGTGTGCACTCCCTTCTTCGACTGCAGTTTGTGCGAGAAGATCACTTCGTGCATCGGGTCGGCGGCGTAAGGTTTGTCGAATGTATCTTTTAAGAAGTGTGAAAGGTAACGAGCGTTTAGCACAGCTGCCTCGGTCGCTTCTTTCAAACCCTCGGCGCCGTGCGTGTAAATGTACGACAACGCGCGGACCATCATTCCGAAGTTTCCGTAGAATGCTTTCACGCGACCGATCGATTCGGGAGCGTCAAAGTCGAGGGCGTAGGACGGGCTGTCAGCCTGTCCCTCCGACGGACTAACAGTCCGTCGTACGACTCGCGGCACCGGCAGGAACGGAGCCAACGCTTCAGTGCAGAGACACGGCCCGCAACCCGGACCGCCACCGCCGTGCGGTGTCGAGAATGTTTTGTGCAGATTGAGATGGATCACATCGACGCCCATGTCGCCCGGTCTTGCGACTCCGACAAGCGCGTTCATGTTTGCGCCATCCATGTAAACCAGACCGCCCGCGTCGTGGATGATCTTGCAGATCTCGCGGATGTTCGTTTCGAAGATGCCAACCGTGTTCGGGTTCGTCAGCATCAGACCGGCGACACCGCCTTCGTCGCAAAGCTGCTGAAGGTGTCCGAGATCGGTGAGACCCTCTTCGGTCGAACGGATCGTTTTGACGGTGAAACCGGCGAGTGCCGCAGATGCGGGATTGGTTCCGTGCGCGGAATCCGGGATGAGCATCACGCGGCGTTCCTTCGAAGCTTCGCCGTCACGTTTATCCAGAAACGAACGGATCAACATCACGCCCGTCATCTCGCCCTGTGCGCCCGCGGCAGGTTGCAGAGAAACTCCCGGCAGACCGGTGATCTCGGCGAGATCGTTCTGGAGTTCCCAGATCAGTTCGAGAGCTCCCTGTGATTCTTCTTCCGGTGCAAGCGGATGCAGATTCGTGAAGCCGCCGATGCGCGCGACCTTCTCGTTCAGACGCGAGTTGTACTTCATCGTGCACGAACCGAGCGGGTACATCCCCATGTCGATGGAGTAGTTCCACGTCGAGATGCGCGTGAAGTGTCGGATGACGTCGACTTCGGAAACTTCGGGCACTCCGTCGAGATCGTCGTCGCGACGCAGTTCGGCCGGAAGGATGTCGTCGATGTTTGTCTCTTCGACATCGAGCTTCGGCAGACGATAGCCGACGCGGCCGGTTTGCGAGCGTTCAAAGATCAACGCCTCGTTCTGTGTGGGGTGTGATGTTACTTTCTTTATCGACATAAATCTTAAATTCTTTCAGTGTTCTTCTGTGTCTTCCGTGGTTGCTAGAGCCGGCTACCACGGAATACGTAGAAGGACACTGAACAAATCCGTCCCTACCGACGGATACTTGACTTCAAATCTTCAAAATCTTCAGTACGTGTGAGCGTGAGCCACGCTTTCCTTAGCTCCTCGGGCGGCAACATTAGCTTTCGCTCGCTCATGCTCAGCCAGCCGCCGACGCTCGTTACACGTGCTGCATGCACGCCGTCCGCCTTATAGATATTGTTAATGACTCGAAACCGCGAACCGTCTTCGCTGTGTCCGCCGTTCTCCACCGTCACGTGGATCTCTTCGAGCATCATGATCTCGCGAAAGTACTCGACGAAGTCGTTCTTGATAACCGGGCCGAATCCGAGCTTCAAAAAGTTGATCGGTGCGAAACCCTGCGACGCAAAGAACGCGATCCGTGCGTCGACTGCGTACTCAAGATAGACCATGTTCGCGACATGACCATTCGGATCGACGTCTCGCCAACCAACCTGAAACTGCTTTTCAAAGATACTCATAAAACCGGACGACAACTTTAGTTTGTCGCAAACACCGGAGGACAAACTTTAGTTTGTCGTCCGTCGTGTCATGCCTTCGGCAAACCCCTTTTCGCAACATCGGCGACGACATTACAAAAACGATCGAGTTCCCACAGCGTCGTGTAAACGTTCGGCGTGATGCGTATGCCCGTAAACTCTTCATGCACGATCGGTGTCGTGAAGATCTTATGTTTCGACATCAGGTAACCGCCGAGCTGGACCGGATCGACGCCTTCAACTTTGAAGTTCGCGATCGCGCATGACTGCGCCGGATCGAACGATGTGTTGAACCCAACCTTCGGGATGCTCTTTAGATTGTTCATCCAGTAACGCGACAAGTAGCGGAGTCTTTCTTCTTTCCGCTTCCCGCCGATCGCGTTGTGAAACATGATCGCTTCGCCGATCGCGAGCCGCATCGCTGCCGAGTGCGTGCCGATCTCCTCGTACTTCCGGATGTCGTTCTTCTGTTTGTCCTCGCTCGCCATCAACGGCCAGATCTTCGCGATCTTGTCACGTTTGATGTAGAGCATGCCGGTACCCTTCGGTGCGTAGATCCATTTGTGAAGGGAGGTGCCGAAGTAATCGCATGCGAGATCGTCGCGTTTGAAATCGAACTGTGCGAACGAATGAGCTCCATCGACGATCGTCTCGATCCCGCGTGCACGTGCCATTTCGCAAACCTTCTTCACCGGATTGATCTGACCCGTGAGATTGATCTGATGTGAGACGAGGATCAACTTCGTCTTAGGGGTAACTGCACGCTCGAACGCGGCGGCGATATCGTTGACGTTGTTCGGTGCGATCGGGATCTTGATGAGGTTGAGCTTCAGACCTTCGCGTTTTTCACGCTGTCGCAGGGTCGTCAGCATCCGTGGATAATCCTGTGTCGTCGTGAGGATCTCGTCGCCCGACTTAAAATCCATTCCCATCAGCAGGATCTCGAGCGACTCGGATGCGTTACGAGTGATCGCGATCTCTTCAGCGTCGCATCCGAAAACTTCGGCGAGTCCGGTGCGGATAGTTTCAGACTGCGGTTCGAGGATTTGCCACATGGTGTACGCCGTCGCGTCTTCCTGCTGCCAGGTATAACGGACAAACGCCTCGGTCACGATACGAGGGCTCGGACTGACACCGCCGTTGTTTAGGTTGACGATGCCTCGCGTTACCGAGAACGCGTTTTGAATCGTCGCCCAATAGTCTTCGTCGACCGCGGCTTGGATCGGCGACAGATGGTCGATAGACCGTCCGGCGGCAGTAACATTTTCAAAGAGCGATGCGATAGTTGCCGATGAGACGGCCATCAAGCCGAGCGACTTTCCGGCGTTAGAGAGAAAACTTCTTCGATCGATATCGGTCTCGAGCTTACTCATCATCGTTTTTCTTTTTCACCGTCATGTCCGGCAGATTGTTCCAGAGCAGAGCACCGAAAATAAATGCGATGAGCAGGAACACGGGAACAAAGCAAAAAAGGCCTTCACCGTAGTCGAACAAATACTTCATGTGACCGTGGGTGGAATATCGCGGCCGCAATGTCGGCACACTATCGCCTCTCGTTTAACTAGCTCAGCGCAAAACGGACAAGCTCTTGACGAGCCCTTGCTTCGAACAATAAAAAAGATCGCACCCGCGGCAATAACCAAAAAAGGAAATGCGACAAACGCTATGAAGAAAATGATCTCGGGCGTACGAACGTTCTCAAGGCCCATGTCAGCCAGCCAGTGCCGATGCGAGTCGATCGATGTCTGCCGCCGCCATCGTCTCGGTCACACAGACGAGAAACTCATTCTCACGTCCCGAATAATACTTCGACAGCGCCAGGCCGCCGATGATGCCATTCTCAGTTCGCAGCTTTTCGAGGATCTCAGTCGCCGAACGCGGTCCGCGAACAACGAACTCGTTGAACTTCGGAGCCGAGTGCGCGATCTCAAAGCCGTCGATCGCAGCGATCTTCTTTGCGGCATACGCGGCCTTCTGAGCGTTCTGCGTCGCGACTTCCTGCAAACCTTTCTTGCCCATCGCTTCCATATAGATGGTTGCGGCAAGAGCGATCAGACCTTGGTTCGTGCAAATATTCGACGTCGCTTTTTCGCGACGAATGTGCTGCTCGCGTGTTGAAAGCGTGAGAACGAATCCTCGCTTTCCGTCTTTGTCGTATGCGACACCGCAGAGACGTCCGGGCATCTGCCTGACGAACTTTTCACGCGTCGCAAACAATCCAACGTGCGGCCCGCCAAAACTCATCGGCACGCCGAACGATTGTCCTTCTCCGACGACGATATCCGCACCGCATGCACCGGGCGACTTGAGAAGTCCGAACGAGATCGCTTCCGTCACTACTACGACGAGCAAAGCACCAACCGCGTGAGCTTTCTCCGCGATCGCCGCAACGTCCTCTACGCATCCGAAGAAATTAGGCGACTGAATAACGACTGCGGCCGTCTTGTCGTCGAGACCGTCAAGCGATGCGACTCGTCCGGTCTCCTCGTCGAAGCCCACGCTCGCGATTTCAGCCGCACCGTGTTGCGTATACGTCCGAGCAACTTCGCGATACTCCGGATGAACCGTGTCCGCGACGATAATCTTGTCGCGTCGCGTAACGCGCTGAGCCATCAAATACGCTTCGGCCATCGAAGTCGAACCGTCGTACATCGAGGCATTCGCGACTTCCATGCCGGTCAGTTGGCAGATGAGCGTCTGGAACTCGAAAATGTATTGAAGTGTTCCTTGCGAAATCTCTGGTTGATACGGCGTGTACGAAGTGAAAAACTCCGAACGCTGGATGAGATGGTCGACGATCGTCGGCGAGAAGTGGGAATAAACACCGGCACCGATGAACGAGGGCTTTGTCGCCGCGGTGTTCTTCGCGGAAAAGCTTTCCATCGCCCCGATGACTTCGGGTTCAGCGAGGGCGTGCGTGATCTTTAGTTCGCGTCCGAGTTGGACATCGGACGGGATCGACTTAAACAATTCGTCCGCCGAACCAAGCCCGACGGCTGCAAGCATTTCCTGACGTTCTTCAGGAGAATTTGGAATGTATCTCATTCGATTGTGGATTTTAGATTTTGGATTTTGGATTCGGATCCGTGTGACTGAGACCGAGGCTTCAATCCAAAATCCAAAATCTAAAATCCAAAATCGACGAACTAGGCATTCGCCGACAAATACTCTTCGTACTCTTCACCGGACAACATCGCGTCGGCTTCGCCGGCGTTGTCCATCTTGATCTTCACGAACCACGCGTCGCCATACGGATCCGAGTTAACTTTTTCCGGCGTGTCGTTCAAGCCTTCGTTGACTTCGACAACCTCGCCGGCTACCGGTGTGAAGATCTCCGACACCGCTTTAACCGACTCGACCGAACCGAACGCTTCGTGCGTTCCGAACTTATCGCCAACGCGCGGCATGTCGACATAAACCACATCGCCGAGCGAATGCTGCGCGTAATCCGTGATGCCGATGCTTGCGACGTCGCCGTCGACCTTAACCCACTCGTGGTCTTTGCTGTAACGTAAATTTTCGGGAATTGTAGACATAGGCTTTACCTGAACCTGACAGAAATATTTAACCCCAAGATCTATTTTTGCCGCTTGTAGAAAGGAGTCGGAACGACTTGTGCCGAAAGATGTTTACCTCTGACATCGATTTTAATTTCTTGCCCGTCATTTGCAAACTCGACTGGTAAGAATGCGAGACCGATGTTCTTCTTCAAAAACGGTGCCGGACTACCGGACGTTACATAGCCCACGCGCTTGTCGCCGATGTACACATCGTAACCGTCGCGAGCGATGCCCGGCTCGGTCATTTCAAACCCGGCTATGCGCCGCTTGATGCCTTCTTCTTTCTTTTGCGCGAGAGCGTCGCGACCGGTGAACTCACCTTTCTGTAGTTTTGTGATCCAACCAAGATTCGCTTCGAGCGGCGTGATGTCGTCGCTCAATTCGTGACCGTAGAGCGACATCGCGGACTCCAGTCGCAGCGTATTTCGCGCGGCAAGTCCGGCGGGCTGGATCCCGTTCTCTTTTCCGAAGTCGCCGGTCTCAAGAAACTTGTCCCACAACTGTGTCGCGTATTTCGCGTCAGCGTAGACCTCGAATCCGTCTTCGCCGGTGTAGCCAGTCCGCGAGATGATCGACTCGACACCGTCAACATGGCCGGTCGTGAAGTGGTAGTACTTGATGCTGTCCAGGTCGGTCTCGGTTAGCCGCTGTACGATACCGAGAGCGTTAGGACCTTGGACCGCGATCTGACAGTAATCCGCACTCGCGTTCGTTAGCGTCACGTTCTCATCTTTCTTGTGCGATGTGATCCATTCCCAATCCTTGTCCGTCGTTCCCGCGTTGACGACAAGAAGAAGTTTGTCGACGTCGAACCGGTAGACAAGCAAGTCATCGACGATTCCGCCTTTCTCATTGGTCAGTGCCGAGTAGTGGGCCTGACCGTCGACGAGCTTCGTGACATCGTTCGTGACGAGCCGGTTGACAAACGCGATCGCGTCTTCGCCCTCGACCCAGATCTCACCCATGTGCGAGACATCGAAGAGACCGGCCCGCGTTCGGGTCGCCATGTGTTCTTCGATCACGCCGGCCTTGTACTGGACGGGCATGTCCCAGCCGCCGAAATCAACCATCTTGCCACCCAGCTCGCGGTGCGCCGCATTGAGCGGAGTCTTCTTCAAATTGTCTGATGACATAAGAGATTAATGTAAAGGAGGGGAGGCGATACCGCAAATTAGGGGGTGGAGGGATCGTGATTCGTTGATCTTTGATCTTTGATCGTTGTTCGTTGTTCATGGCCACGAGCCATCGGACTGGAACGCAGGCGTCTCGCCTGCGAGTGTCTAACCACGAACGTC
>DATEOJ010000098.1:0-7821 GCA_035274235.1 Pyrinomonadaceae bacterium | reverse complement strand
TAGATGGCAAGCGTTATGTAGATCATCAAACCAACGACGAATGATGCAACCAACGTCCCTTCACCGCTCACTTCTTCCCCGCGTTCGTCGATTCCCTTTGAATCGAATTTAACTTCACGCCCAAGTTGTTCCAACTGATCTTCGTTGATACTTGCGTCTGCGAGTCGTTGAGATCTGACGGCGTCATTAACGGCCCGCTTTAACGTGTCGTTTACAACAAAATCGCCAGCCTTTCGCGAGCGAAATTCAAAGGCGGTAGTCTGATCGTTGACGTCTGAAGGGACCAACAGATACGCGTCGGCTTCGCCGTTCATGATCTTCGAGTTGAGCGTATTCCGCATCTCGCTGGGCGCGATCTTACTCGCATCAAAATCGATGAAGACGAAGCCCTTCGCGAAAGCATCGGCGTTCCGCTTCATCTTCTCGTCGTGCGTCGGTGCCGGATCTTGTAATGAATCCTGCATAGCCTTTTGCGCTCGTCGTTCGATTTTTTCGGCAGATAGATTCTGTTTGATACGCGGCGCGATCTTCCCTGACAGATCCACGATCACGATCTTTGTCGGCTCGCCCTTAAGCGAAAAGATGAGAGCAGGAACGACAGCCAAGCATCCTGCAAGAAACGGCAGAAGAAGTGTTCCGATGAGAAACGACCACTTCAATACGATCTTGCGATATTCGTGTTTTACAACCGCGGCGAACTTTCGCATATCTCAGCCTTCCTCGCTCACTCCCCTGACTTTGTCGATAAAGATGTCATTCAAACTCGCCTCGACCTTCTCAAACTTTGCGATACTGGCGCCGCTATCGATAAGTTTTCGAAGAAGTGCCTGAGGATCGGTGCCGTTCGTTAGGTGCAGGATAACTTCGTCGGCGTGATCCACTCGCTTCGAGACAAAGGCTGTATCCGCAAGTACGCCCTCCGCTCCGTCGGCGCGAAGAGCGATCAGATTCTTACCGTAACTCTCTTTCACTTGTCGCAGACTTCCCGAAACGACCTTGTGTGCTTTATTGATCAACAAAATGTCGTTACAGAGCTTCTCTGCAGTTTCCATCAGATGCGTCGAGAATATGATCGTCTTCTCCTGCGTTTTGAATTCCGAAATGACGTCGATCAAAAATTCCACGTTTATCGGATCGAGTCCTGAGAACGGCTCGTCGAGGATAAGAAGATCCGGGTCGTGCATGACGGTCGAGATAAACTGGACCTTCTGCTGCATTCCTTTCGAGAGATCGGTCGTCTTCTTTTTCTTCCACTCGCCGAGACCCATGCGATCCAGCCAGAAGTCGATCTTCTTCTCAGCTTCCGAATAGGACATTCCTTTCAGAGCCGCGAAGTAGTGAAGTTGGTCGGCGATCTTTAATTTCTTGTAGAGTCCTCGCTCTTCGGGAAGGTATCCGATGTGATCTTGTAGCTCAGGCGAGATCTTCTCACCAAAAAGCTCAATTGAGCCGTCGTCCGGCGCGGTTATTCCGACGATCATCCTAATCGTCGTTGTCTTACCCGCACCGTTTGGGCCGAGGAATCCGAACACGCGTCCGGCACGTACTTCGAAGCTCAGATCTTCGACCGCGGTGAAGTCGCCGAAGCGTTTTGTAACTCGATCGACGCGCAAGGTAACGCTCTGATCTGTCATAGGTTGCTGTCCAAGATTAGCATAGGTATCATTGCTCGGAAGAAGCGGGCTTATGGAGATATTCGTCTACAGACAGGGCAGCGATACGGTCGAAGAAGGTTTTTCGACGTCGGATCTGCCGGAGCTTCTGGCCGACAAGACCAATGTCGTATGGGTCGACATGCTCGCCGAAAACGCAGAGCAGATAGAACTCGCGAAAGATGTCCTGCTCAAGACCTTCAAATTCCATTACCTCACCGTCGAGGATTGCATCGAAACGCGCAACCAGCCGAAGATCGAGGTGTTCCCCACATATCTCTACTTCATCGTCCATGGCGTGCGTCCCGAAGAGACCACATCGTCTAACTTCGTCACGAAAGAGCTCGATGGTTATCTAGGCGACAACTACGTCGTCACATTCCATCTCGAACGATTTCGAAGTATCAAGACGGTCAAGCAGCAAGTTCGCAGCAGTCCGTTCGCGTGCCAACGCGGCGCAGCTTACTTACTTCATCAGATACTCGACCAACTCGTCGACCTATATATGCCGATGGTCGATGACTACGACCGCGCCATTAACGACCTCGAGGAGCAAGTTTTCTCGATGAAGAGAGGAGCCGGTCGCGGAATCCTGGAAGACATCATGGATCTCAGGCGAAGCGTCGCAAGACTTCGCCGAATCTCGGCTCGTCAGCTGGATGTTCTGTATCGCATCTCGCACGGCGAGTTCCCTCAGATCCCGACCAACATACTTCCGTTCTATCGTGACGTGCACGATCATCTGCTGCGAATTTCCGATCTTTCCGAAAACTATCGCGACTTGATCAGCGGACTCTTCGACATGCATTTCGCGGTGGTAGCGACAAAGACAAACGAGGTGATGAAGACGCTCGCCGTCGTCTCCGCGATCATCCTTCCGTTGTCACTCATCGCGGGGATCTATGGAATGAATTTCGAGAACATGCCGGAGTTGAAGTCGGCGAACGGTTATTTTCTCACGCTCGGCCTGATGGCTCTGATCACCATCGTCTTGTTGGTCTATTTCTGGAAGCGGGGTTGGATCTTTCAGAAAGGTGCGGAGCTGGAGATCACGGACGACGTTGCAAGCAAAGAAGATTAGTTCATCACATTAGCGTCGCGGCATAGATCACAGTGAGCACGACACCCGCATAGACACCCGCCAAAATATCGTCCGCACAAACTCCGATACCACCGGGAAGCGTCTGCAGATAGTCGATGGGATACGGCTTCCAGATGTCGAAGAGTCGGAACAGACCAAAGCCCGCGAGTATGAGTAGCCAGGAACTTGTGAAAGGGATAAAGAGAAATACGATCAGCTGACCGATGACCTCGTCGACCACCGCCTCTGACGCGTCGGTGTTGCCTAGCAGGTCGACCGAACGTCCCGCTGCCCATATACCCAACAGGCAGAACAGCAGGAAACTCACGAGGATGACCGCGTGAATCGTGGCGACAAAAAACTCCGGCGCCGCGAGCTCAGATGAGTAGCGATACGAGCGAAACGTAAATGCGAGGAATGCATAGAAGCCCGCTCCAAGCATCGAGCCGAACGTTCCGGGCATGAGAGGGAGATAGCCAACACCGCACGTTGTCACCGCGAGCGAGATGTAATCCAGCACCCCGTTTGGTTTTCGTTTTTCAACCTGCTCTTTCCCCATTTACCCCGTGCCTTCTGCTTGCTGCGGTCTACTAAAATTCAATCCCCTGCTGCGCATAGATCCCCGCCTGGAAAGGATGCTTGATCTCGCGCATCTCGGTCACAAGATCGGCCGCTTCGACGAGAGATTCGGGTGCATTCCGTCCGGTGACGATGATGTGGAGATGCGGCTGCGATGTTCGAACAGACTTTATTTCTTCGATCACCTTCTCGACATCGAGAAACTTGTAATCAAGCACGTATACCAGTTCGTCGAAAACCAACAGGTCGTACTCCTCACTCCGCATTTTCTCGACACAGAGTGCCCACGTAGTTTCAGAGGTCTTGATGTCCTGTGCCGGGTCGTTAGTGTCCCACGTGAAACCATCGCCCATGGTGTGGATCTCTACTCCAAGGGTCTCCAGCGACTCGTGCTCCCCGTAACGATCGGTCTTGGATTTCATGAACTGGATCAAACAGCAGTTCATACCGCGCCCGGCGGCTCGGACGAGAACACCGAGTGCGGCGGTCGTCTTACCCTTCCCATCGCCGGTGTTCACCATCAGCAGGCCTTTGGTGTTCTCGCGATAGTTTTCGCGACGCCACTTGTATCGCTTTTCTTTGGAGTCAGTCATCTACAGGTCGGTACCGCCTGCGTTAGCCGGTGGTCGAAACTCGGAATGAAAGCTGTTGATTGTCTATTTAGCGCCCGACCACCCGCTAACGCAGGCGGTACTGACTTCGTTCTAAAGCACGTCCGGCGTGACGGTGATGTCTCCGGCCCAGATCTCGTGAGCCTTGTCGACCGCTTCCTTGACCGCAACGACGAGTTCTTGTTCCTTCTCGTCCCAGTCGCCGACGATTCGAAGACCAGCCGCGTTACGATGACCGCCGCCGCCAAACCTCTCGGCAACGCGTGCGACGTTGATGTCGCCTTTCGAACGCAGGCTCACGCGGTAATCGTCCTCACCGGCTTCCCGCATATAGATGGCCGCGAGCACATCGCGAGCAGCCAAAGGGATATTTACGAATCCATTGTTATCGCCGTCGACCGCATCCGAGTCTTTCCGCATGGCAAGGGTTTGACGAAGCGTCGCGATCTGTCCCGACTCGTCACGCTTGACGGTGGCGAGGACCTTACGCATCAACTCGATCCGCGACCACGGATAGTTGTTGTAAACAGCCTCGGAAATGCGCTCGGGTTTCGCACCGGCCTTGATAAGCTCGGATGCGACTTTTAACGTACGTTCGGTCGTGTTGGAAAAATGGAATGAGCCGGTGTCGGTCACAAGCGCCATATAGACGCACTCCGCGATCTCGCGTGTCACGCGTCCGCCGATGGCCTTGCAGAGGTTGTAGATCATCTCGCCGACCGCTGACGCCGTCGAATCGATCCAGTTGATCGTCCCGAAGTGTTCGCTCGTCGCGTGGTGATCGATGTTAACTGTGAATTGTCGATCGAGTCCCTTGATGCCGGGTCGTTCGAGGTCGGAGCATTCGATGATGAAAACCGCGTCGTACTCGCCGTCGAGGGTTTCGACGTCGCGTATCGCGTCGGCTCCCGGCAGACTTCGATACGACGACGGAATATCGCCGCGGACGATAACCTCGGCCGATTTGCCGAGCGATCTTAAGAGCCAGCAAAGCCCGAGCGACGAGCCGACGCCGTCGCCATCCGGCTTGATATGCGTGGTGATACCGAACCGGTTTTTGTTTTCAATTAACTCAACTACTTGACTTAACACCGTTAAAAGGGACGAAGGATGTGGGATGAAAGGTGAAGGCCGGCGGCCGCTCACCCGATTTCATCCTTCATCCCTCATCCTTCATCCTTTCATTAATCTCGCCCTTGCTTGTCAGATCACTCAAGATCGAATTCACTCTCGATGCGTTCTCTTCCGCGGTGTCGCGGACAAAGTGGAGATGCGGGGCGAACCGCATGCTCAAGTTCATCGCAACCTGCTGACGAACAAACGTGGCCGCGTGCTGCAGCGCTTTCAGTGCGCTATTAATCTCTTCTTCCGAACCGTCGACCAGCACGTAGACCTTTGCGTCACGAAGATCGTCGGCGACGCTAACATCCGTAACGGTCACCATCTCGATCCGCGGATCGTCGAGCTCAAAACCGACGACCTCTGCGATCTCTTCGCGTAGCGTTTCGGCAAGTCTTTCAGGTCGACGCATAAAACTGAGCGGCACGTGCTCAGCGGTTCGTGTTAAGTGAAAAACTTACCGCTTAGCACTTGCCACTTACCACTAAAGCTCCGTTGCTGCGATCTTCTCGATCACGTACGCCTCGATCTCGTCTGCGACCTTGATGTCGTTAAAGTTCACGAGGCTGATACCACATTCGTAACCGGTCTTCACTTCGCTGACGTCGTCCTTGAATCGCTTCAGCGTCGCGATGTCGCCGTCCCAAGTCACCACACCGTCGCGAATGAGACGTGCCTTGGCCTGTCGTTTGATAAGGCCATCCGTAACTCGACAACCTGCGATAGTACCGATCTTCGAAACCTTGAAGATCTCCTGTACGAGCGCCTTTCCGAGAATGACTTCCTTCTCGATCGCGTCGAGCATTCCGATCATTGCAGCTCGAATCTCTTCTTCGACCTTGTAGATGATCGAGTGGAGTCGGATATCGACATCTTCCTGTTTCGCGACGTCGGCAGCACGTGCTTCCGGACGAACATTGAAACCGATGATGACTACGGCAGTCGAGAGATCGTCCGCCTGCGTCGCGGATGCGAGCAGTACGTCAGACTCCGCGATCGCACCGACACCGGCCCGAATCACGCGAACCTTGACCTTGTCGGTCGAAAGTTTTTCAAGCGTAGAACGGAGCACCTCGACCGAACCTTGAACGTCGGCCTTGAGAATAACGAGAAGCTCTTTGACCTCCGACTGACCGAGCGATTCGATACCGCGCTTGGTCGTCTTGATCATCGCTGCCTGACGTGCGTGCATCTGTCGCTGATTCGCGATGTCCTGTGCACGCTCGATATCGGCAACCACCTGGATCGTGTCGCCGGCCTGCGGAACACCCTGCAGACCGAGGACCTCGACCGGAGTCGCGGGCGGTGCCTCGTTGACGGCAGCACCGGTATCCGAAAACATCGCACGTACCTTTCCGTAGTACTGACCCGCGATAAAAGGATCGCCGACATGCAGCGTTCCCTGCTGAACAAGTATGGTCGCGACCGAGCCGCGTCCCTTGTCGAGTTTCGCTTCGAGCACCACACCTGACGCACGACGTGTCGGGCTGGATTTCAGATCCAAAATATCTGCCTGCAGCAGAACCGTCTCGAGAAGCGTATCGAGTCCTTCCCGCTTCTTCGCCGAGACAGGGACCATTTCGATATCGCCACCCCAATCAACGGGCTGCAAACCAAGCCCCGCGAGTCCTTGCTTGACCTTGTCGGGATTGGCATCGGGTTTGTCGATCTTGTTGATCGCGACGATCATCGGCACGCCTGCCGCCTTCGAGTGTTCGACTGCCTCGATCGTCTGCGGCATGACGCCGTCGTCCGCGGCGACAACGAGGATGACGACGTCCGTCGCCTTCGCACCGCGTGCACGCATCATCGTAAACGCTTCGTGACCCGGTGTATCGAGGAACACAACGCGACGCTGTTCGTCCGGCTTATCCGGATTCGCAACGAACACGCTGTACGCACCGATGTGCTGGGTGATACCACCGGCCTCGCCCTCGGCGACGTTCTCCTTACGGATCGCGTCGAGGAGCGATGTCTTACCGTGATCGACGTGTCCCATCACCGTGACGACCGGCGGACGCGTTTCCTCGACGTCATCCGCGTCAGCAGCAATGAGTTCTTCGAACTCTTCGTCCACGACCATCTCTTCGAATGGAACGAAGCTAAGGTCGTAACCGAAATCCATCCCCATCTCGACCGCCAGGTTCTCGGCGATCGGCTGATTGAGTGTCGCAAAGATCCCGCGCTTGATCAGTAGCTGCACGATGTCACGCGGTGTAATACCAAGAGCTTCCGCGAACTCGCGAACGGTCGCACCTTCAACGAGACGAACGGGTTTGAACGCGTTCGGATCGCGCGTTCCGACTTGATCGAGAACTCGCTCTTCGATCGTGCGGAGACGCGGTGCGTCCTGATCGCGTTCGGCAAATCTTCCGCCTTTCGCGTCAGCCTTGCCTTTTCGTCCGCCAGATCTACCCGGCCGTCTGCGGTTGTCCGCGGGCGGCGTGTAGTTCATCTGCGGAGTCGCGGTTTCACCCGGCGTACCGCGGAACTCACCCGGTCGTCGGGGCCGAGCATCACGAGCCGCGATCGCGGGATCGAGTTTGCCCGTACGCGTCGGTAAGTCGCTTACAACTCGCTCACCCGGCTTTACGCCCTTCTGTAGAGCGTCACGCGTCAACGTGAGCTGCTTGATCTGTGTTCCACCCGGACGAACGATCCGTGGCGTCGTGGGTTTCGGTTCAGCCGCCGGCGTTTCCTCTTCAGCGACAACAGGTTCGACTTCGACAGGTGCCGGCTCGACTTCCTCAAGCTGAACCGCTTCTGCTTCGACCGGTTC
>DATEOJ010000097.1:0-5418 GCA_035274235.1 Pyrinomonadaceae bacterium | reverse complement strand
AATACAATGCCGATGCTCGTTTCGTTTCTGCGGCAGAGATGCGTACTGTACTGCAGGATCACATCGATAACATTCGAACGGGGAATGTCACATACGGAGTGGTCGCGGTGCCCGCTTCGGTAAGTCTGGAAAACCAGTCGGTCTTTTGTGGATTCTGCGGACAGCGTATCGTCGCCACTGACCTCTTCTGTGCGTTTTGCGGAGCCAAGCAACCCATCGCACAGCAGGGAGTTCATTCCGAGATCTACACACGTTCCGCACCGACGGCGAAGCTTATCATCGAAGGCACGAGTGAATTGAGCACGCCCGCCTTCTCGCTGCAGAAGGACGAGAATCTCGTCGGACGTCGCGATCCGATGTCTAATATTTTTCCCGAGATCGATCTTTCGAAATATGATCCCCAGACCAAGATCTCGCGACGCCATGCTCGTATCTGGCGCGAAGGTTCGAATTTTCTGGTCGAGGACTTAGGTTCGTCAAACGGGACGATACTCGCTTCGGCGGTCACCGATTCCTTGCGCCTTGTACCTCACAAGCCGCATGTTCTCACGAGCGGCGATAAGCTAAAGGTCGGCGATACGACGCTGCACTTCCTCATCGGATAGATCAAAGCAGATTATGAGTGCAGGTTCGGATCGAATGGTGGACGTTAGACGTCCGGGAACGAGAGAAGTTATTGTCGGATTTTCGCCGGAGGCGTTGAAGGCACCCTTTCTTTTGCGATGCGGTGCTCTGACGATCGATTACATCGTCGTAGTTGCGATCCCGGTTATCGGTCTCCTTGTTAGTCGCTTCTCAGGTAACGACGGCGCGCGGCTCCTGAATGACGGGGTCAACAGCGCTGCCTGGATAATTGGAGTGTTCGTTGGAATCGTTAACCTGGTCTTTCTTCCGATGGTAAGCGGACAGACGCTCGGAAAGATGTTAACGGGAATTCGGATAGTCGCGATGGACGGCTCGGCACCGCACCTCGGAGCGATCGCTTTGCGACAGACCGTAGGCTATCTGCTCGTCGCGGTCACTCTTGGACTTGGTTACTTTATTTCTTTTTTTAGTCGGAAAGGCCGTGCACTTCAAGACTACGTCGCCGGAACGGTAGTTATTTACGCAGATCGTCGGATACGAAAATAGCGGGTAGACCCTTTTATGGCTCAGTTGATACTTCAAAACGGAATTAACGGCGACGAGAAAATCCCGCTTGCTCGTCTCCGCACAACGATCGGACGATCGGCCCGAAGCGACGTTTGTATCCCCGACGCTTTTGCATCCCGTCTCCACGCAGAGGTTCGTCAGGAGGGCGATGGCTGGTGGCTTCAGGATCTCGGTTCGGCAAACGGCACGCGTTATAACGGTACGCCGGTAAAAATGCCGATCCCACTTTCCTCGGGCGGACAAATTCAGATCGGGGAGACGACGATCGTCTTTGACGACGAACGTTTCCAGATTGCCGGCGGGGCGACGTTGATCGCCGACCACACCGAGGCTCTCGACCCTTCGAAGACTATTTCGCTTCAGAGCCGTCGGATACCGACGACCGAGCTTCTCAAGGAACAGTTCTCGACTCGCAACGACCTGCTCGGGCTTATCAGTAAGGTAGGCGTCGCGCTTTTGTCGGCGAGCGGTTTGGATGAAACGCTGAACCAGGTGGCGTCGCTTGTGTTCGAAGCAGTCCCGGCCGAACGCTGCGTCATCATGCTCCGCGACGAAAAGGCCGATGACGGGATGAAGATCATGGTCGCCCGCGTCCGCGGAAACGACGAGCCGCTGCAGGAAGTGCGCATCAGTCGAACCGTCATGGACGAGGTCCTAAAGAACGGTAAATCTGTTCTTACGGCCGACGCTCAGCACGATCCGAAGTTCGCCAGCCAGACGATCGCCCTTCAGGGAATCAGGTCCGTACTAGCAGTTCCTCTCAACGTCGACGAGCGCAATGTCTTTGGACTGATCTACGCTGACTCGCCGACGTACGAAGCGACGTTCAGCGAAGAACATCTCAACATCCTTACGACGCTGGCGTCGGTAGCGGCTATCCGCGTCGAGAACGCCAAGCTGCTTGAAGAGCGGTTTCAGCGCGAGCGGATGGAGCACGAACTCGAACTTGCGACCGAGATCCAGCAGCGATTCCAACCCTCTGCTCCGCCAATCGTTGACGGTTATGAATTTCAGGGAATCTCGTTCTCTTGTTACGAGATCGGCGGCGACTACTACGACTTCATCCCGCGTCACGACGGCAAGATGATGATCGCACTTGGCGACGTCTCTGGTAAGGGAACTGCGGCCGCGTTGCTCATGTCGAGTCTTCACGCTGCGATCCACGCACAGGTTTCGGCTCGCAGTTCGCTCGATGAAACCATTCTTTCAGTCAATCAATATCTCGCCGACAACACGCCGGCGAACAGGTTCGTTACTTTGTTTGCCGCTGAACTGGATCCTACGAACGGAGTCCTTCGATACATCAATGCCGGACATAACCCGCCATTGATCGGCCGCTCGGACGGTAGCGTTGCGCAGTTGTCGTCCGGTGGATTCCCGCTCGGAATTATTCCTGGGGCGGAGTTCGAAGTTGGTGAAACACAACTTCAACCCGGCGAGGCGTTGGTGGTTTACTCTGATGGCGTGTCCGAAGCGAACAATCTTCGTGATGAGGAATTTGGTCTTGACCGGCTCTCCGAAGTCGTGAGGAAGAATCTCAGGGCCTCGGCAGCGGGGATGCGAGACAAGGTTGAGTCGGCACTATCAGCGTTCACCCAGACCGCACCGGCGAATGATGATATTACGCTGGTGATTGTGAAGAGGAATTGATCGCTAAGAGCCTCGGGCTCAAGGGGGGAGAAGGGGAGAAAGGGAGACGAAAGCATCCCCTTCTCCCCCTCTCTCCTAATTTGCCGCCAACTGCGAGTACAACCACGCCTTCGCCATGCGCCACTGGCGGTTGATAGTCGGGACGCTTACGCCCATCACCTCAGCCGTCTCTTCGATCGACAACCCGCCAAAGTAACGCAGCTCCACGATCTTCGCCTTCTGTTCATCGAACTCGGCCAAAGCCTCGAGCGCGTCGTCGAGAGCGATCAACTCCGCCGATTTGTCATGTGAAACGACAAGGATGTCTTCTTCGAGCGGAAGCTTCTCCGCCTCGCCTCCGCGTTTGTCGGCCTGGTGCTTTCGCGCGTGATCCATCAGGATCCGACGCATCACTTGCGCTGCAATGCCAAAAAAATGCGCTCGATTCTGCCAGTGAACCCGCTTCTGGTCGATGAGTTTCATGTAGGCCTCGTGAACGAGTGCGGTAGGTTGAAGCGTGTGATCCGCTCGTTCGCGCCGGAGATAACTGCTTGCCAGTCGGCGCAACTCGTCGTAGATGTGCGGGAGGATCTGGTTAACGACCTCCTGATTTCCCTCGGTCAATTCGAGGAGCATCTGAGTGATCTCGCTTGGGTCTTGCTGGCTCATGTTGCCGAGATTATAGCGACTTCCGTTTTGAACGCCAACGGGGCGGGAAGACAAGAGACGGGAGACAGGAGACAAGGAAGAGAGGGTCGCTCCTGTCTCCCGTCTCTCGTCTCCTGTCTCCCGTCTCTTGTCTCCTGTCTCCCGTCTCTTGTCTCCTGTCTCCCGTCTCTCGTCTTCTCATTCCCTTGATACATTTCCCCGACTTTCCCCGCGTGTGCATGTAGAGCCGGTTGCGGCAATCACATTTTCCCGGAGTCATACATGAAAAACGGACTATATACACTCGCAATAGTTATCGCCGGAGCAATTCTTTCAACCACCGCGCTGGCTGACGTCAAGATCAAGGCGAAGCAGACCATGAGCGGGCAGTCATACGAGAACACGACGTACATCAAAGGCAAGCGTCAGCGAACCGAAACGATGAGCGGCATGATGATCAATCTTACCCAGTGCGATCTCCGGCGCGGCGTCCAGATGAACCCGAATACAAAGACCTACATGATCAATCCGTTCAACGACGGCACTGCGGCTGCCCAGACCAACGCGACGGCCAACCTCGAAAAGAGCGGCGTCGTTGTCGCAGGCGGAAAGATCACGACGACGGTTACTATCAAAGACACCGGCGAACGAAAGCAGATGTTCGGATTCCCCGCGCGGCACTTGATCATCACGATGGAGACCGCGTCTTCACCTGACGCTTGTAACAAAACAAATTCGAAGATGCAGATGGACGGATGGTACATCGACGCAGAGTTCGTACTCGACTGCGACTGGGGTGTCCAGAGTTATCGCAATCCCTCAAAGGCCGGCGGCGGCTGCCAGGACAAATATGAAATGAAGACGATCGGAACCGGCAAACGCGGTTACCCCGTCTATGAAAAGATGACGATGTTCGACGAGTCGGGTAAGGAAACCTACTCGATGGTGTCTGAGGTCGTGGAACTTTCGAAGGCTACGCTCGAAGCCGCGTTGTTCGATGTTCCGGCGGATTACCGTGAGGTTCAGGATGCATCTCAGATGTACGCTACGGCGGCAACGAGTTCGATGAGCAGTTCGTCGATGAACTCATCCGCCTCTTCGTCAAACTCTGGTTTGGCACAGTCGGTCCGCGGTGTGGCATCGCAGAGCGTTAGCCCGGCTGCCGATGCTCCAGTCGCAGCGGCTAAGAAAGAAGGTGTTATCCGTGTCGGGCTGGCGACTGTCAAAACCGGTGCGGTTGGCGAGAGTATTTCGGCGGCCGATCTGGCAGCGGCAGTTCAGAGTACGCTCGTTTCGTATCTCAAGGTTCCGAACATCGAGGTCGTTGCTCTCGAAGCTCGCCTGACTTCGGCGGTTGTCGCGGAGGCGAAGCAAAAGGAATGCGACTACGTCATCAACATCACGGCATCGCACAAGAAAGGCGGTGGCGGCGGTTTCGGTGGAATGTTCGGTCAGACGCTCGGATCGGTTGTCGGTGCCACCGGCATCGGTCACACGGGAAGCACTGTCGGCAACATCGCCGGGCAGATGGCAACAACGGCCATCGTGAGTGCAACTTCGGTTTCGGGCAGCGTGAAGTCGAAAGACGAGATCTCGCTCGATCTGAAACTTAACAAGATCGACGGCACGTCGGCCCTTGCGAAGATCTACAAGGCCAAAGCCAAGTCGAACGGCGACGACATCATCTCGCAGGTCATCGAACAGGCGGCCGAGGAGATCGTCGCGACGCTGTCCCGGTAGGATCCCCGGAATACAAGTAGGGGAGAAGGGGAGTAGAAGAGTCCTATCGGGACTTTCTCCCCTTCTCCCCTTCTCCCCTTCTCCCCCACTCCCCGCACTCAACCCTTTCGACTTGGGACTTGCGACACCCTCTGTGGTATCTTTCCGTTTGCCCAGATGGTTTTCGATCTCGGCTCCCAAGCAGTATGACAACCCGAAAGACCCACTTACTCTGCCTGCTGTTCGTGGCCTTTTTCGTCGTTTCGCCGA